>NZ_JBMDJF010000050.1:0-1569 GCF_057809055.1 Sphingobium sp. FG58
ACTCACTCTGGCACATTCTGATGCCGTACGGAGGCCGTCCACCCCAACAGGGCTGATCGATCAGCCTGTTCCAGGCTTCGCAGCAAAGGTCGACGATGTTGTCGTGGGACGTGAAGATGCGGTTGGATAGCCAGTTATCGCGCATGAACTGATGGGGTGGACGCCCCCCGGCGGCATCGATGTGCCATAGTGGAGGTGTTGAAACACCACTTGAGGAGGCGTCCGTGTCTGAAGTTAGCACAATTGGGTTGGATATCGCCAAGCAAGTTTTTCATGCACACGGTGCGGATGCACGCGGGCACGCGCTCTTCAGCAAACGGATCAGCCGTGGCAAGCTGCTGGCGTTCTTCGCCGCTCAACCCCGATGCGTGGTCGCGCTGGAGGCCTGCGGTGGGGCTCATCATTGGGCGCGTGAACTGGCGCATATCGGCCATGATGTAAGGCTGATTCCGCCAGCTTATGTAAAGCCGTTCGTGAAGCGCCATAAAAATGATGCGGTTGATGCCGAGGCAATTTGTGAGGCGGCTCAGAGACCGAACATGCGGTTTGTAGCCGTGAAAAGCGAGCAGCAGCAGGCGGCAGGTCTCGTCTTTCGAGCTCGCGACCTTCTGGTGCGGCAGCGGACCCAACTCATCAATGCAATCCGTGGGCATCTGACAGAATATGGATGGGTAGCGCCCAAGGGGCGATCACATGTGGCGATGCTGGCGGATCTGCTAGAGGAAGAGGAAATGGCAAGTTCACTTCCGCACGCCGCCCGCACCATGTTCCGATTGATGCTGGATTTGCTGGCGGATCTAGATGCCAAGATCGTCGAACTCGACAAGGAGATCGCAACGCGCGCCCGTGAAGATGAGATAGCGCGCAGGCTGATGACCATTCCTGGTATAGGGCCAATTACGGCCACCGCGATCGCCGCGCTGGCGCCACCAGCCGAAACATTCACCAAGGGCCGTGACTTTGCCGCCTGGCTTGGCCTTACGCCTTTGCAGAAATCGACAGGCGGCAAGCAGAAGCTCGGCGCCACATCAAAAATGGGCGAGCGAACGATCAGACGCCTGCTTATCATCGGCAGCAGCGCCGTCGTCCTCCAGGCAAGCAAGAAAGGAGCTCCCAAGGGCTCCTGGCTGGAGGGGATGCTGGCTCGCAAGCCGCGAATGCTGGTGACGGTCGCGCTTGCGAATAAAATGGCACGCATCGTATGGGCGCTGCTCACCAAGCAAGAGAATTACAAAGCTCCGGTCGCAGCTATGGCGTGAGCCTGGCGGGCCTGAGGTCGTCGGAGACGTAGTCGGTTCGAAGGAGAGTATGGCACAACAGTCGGCGAGACGGGGCTGGAAGAACCAGGGTCTGGCAATGCACCGCGAGTGCGCTGAACTGATATGGTTCCGGTCCGCGAACTCCCATACAGGCCCGCAGCTCCATCGCTGCAGTAAAGGCCGGACAGATGGCAGCATCCGACTACGTGCCTATATCTTTCAAATATCGCTTGCGTTTGCAGGGGCGTCCACAGATGCCAGATATTTTCGACCGGGTTGAGTTCAGGACATTTTGGCGGCAACGGAACGA
>NZ_JBMDJF010000051.1:0-1429 GCF_057809055.1 Sphingobium sp. FG58
GGCCGTGTCCCGTTACGTGGTGTAACAGCGTCACCGTTGGGGCGTGAAGCGGAGGGAGCGTAGCGACCGGAGCTTCATGCCCCAACGGTGGCATGGCTTCTGTCTAGGCGGCCATCGCCAATCTTCGGTAGAGTTCGGGTTGCGAAACCAATGAACCTATCGGAGACGACGATGACCACAGACAGAATGGCCCTTATCGAGCTGGTTGAAAAGGGCGCTGATGCAGATCTCGTTCGCGAGATGTTGGCATTTGCCGCTGAGCGAATGATGGAAGCTGAAGTGCAGGTGCTGACTGGTGCCGCGCATGGCGCTCGCGACCCTGCCGGGCGACAGGTCCAGCGCAACGGCTATCGAGAGCGTTCCTGGGAGACCAGGGCCGGCCACATCGAACTGGAGATCCCGCGGCTACGCAAGGGATCGTATTTCCCATCCTTCCTTGAACCCCGTCGGACTGCCGAGAAGGCCCTGACGGCGGTGATCCAGGAAGCCTATGTCCAGGGCATTTCGACGCGATCGGTCGATAATCTCGTGAAGGCCATGGGCGCTACGGGCATCTCCAAGAGCGCCGTCAGCCGACTGATCCAAGAGATCGACGAACGGGTTAACGCTTTCCTCAACAGGCCAATCGAGGGCGAATTCCCTTATCTGTGGCTCGATGCGACCTACATCAAATCGCGCCAGGGTGGCCGGATTGTGTCGACCGCGACGATAATAGCTGTCGGTGTCAGCAACGATGGCCGCCGCGAGATACTGGGCGTCGACACCGGGCCAACCGAGGCCGAAACCTTCTGGAAGGGCTTCTTGCGCTCTCTTGCCGATCGCGGGCTCAGGGGCGTCAAACTTGTCATTGCAGACGATCACAAGGGCCTACGCGCCGCTGCCAGCAAGGTCTTCCACGCAACCCAGCAACGCTGTCGGATTCATTGGATGCGCAATGCGCTCGCCCATGTTTCCACTAAGCAGCGTGCCGCCGTCACCGCCATGATCAAGACAATTTTCGCGCAGGAAACTGCTCAGGAGGCTCATAAGCAATGGCAAACAGTCGCCGATGCCCTGCGTGATCGCGCTCCCAAACTTGCTGAGATGATGGATGGCTCCCGCGAAGACGTCCTCGCCTACACAGCCTTCCCGAAAGAACATTGGCCGCAGATTTCCAGCACAAATCCCCTGGAACGTCTCAACGGAGAGATCAAACGAAGGTCCGACGTTGTCGGCATCTTTCCCAATGACGCGGCCATTGTACGCCTCGTCGGAGCCCTCATGCTCGAACAGCAGGACGAATGGGCCGTGGCTCGCCGATATATGACACTTGAAAGTCTCGCCACCGTCAGCGACAATCCCCTCATCAGTTTGCCCGGCGTGGCAGCCTGATCCAGTCCGATCCTCTACCGAGGATACCCGCTGTTACACCATCCCGCGGGACACGATC
>NZ_JBMDJF010000052.1:0-1421 GCF_057809055.1 Sphingobium sp. FG58
CAGCCCTGTTGGGGTGGACGGCCTCCGTACGGCATCAGAATGTGCCAGAGTGAGTCGTTAGATCTCAATCGAAGGAGACCGCCCATGGAACAGATTATCCGCATTGGCATGGATACGTCAAAACATCTCTTTCAGCTGCACGGTGTGAATGCAGCGGAACAGCCGATTTTGCGCAAGAAGCTGCGACGCAAGGAAATGATCGACTTCTTCCAGAAGCTGCCGTCAACGGTGGTCGCCATCGAGGCGTGCGGCGCCTCACATCATTGGGCCCGCCTGCTGGGCTCTTTCGGTCATGAGGTGAAGCTGATCGCACCACAATTGGCAAAGCCGTACGTGAAGCGCGGCAAGAATGATGCCGCCGATGCCGAGGCGCTGTGCGAGGCCATGAGCCGCCCGACAATGCGCTTCGTGCCGGTAAAGACCGCAGAACAGCAGGCAGCGCTAATGCTGGTCGGAATGCGCGACAGGCTGGTGAGAAGCAGAACCCAACTCACCAATGCGATCCGCGGCTACGCTGCCGAGTTCGGACTAACCACAGCCAAGGGCATATACAAGATCGAGCCGCTGCTCGAACGCACTGCAACCGATGAGACCGTTCCGACATTGGCACGCGAACTCTTCGCGTTGCACGCCAGCGAATACCAACAGTTGGAACGGCAGCTTGAAGACGTCGAGGCAAAGCTACTAGCATGGCACCGCAAAAATGAGTGCAGCCGACGCCTGGCCCAAATTCCAGGCGTCGGGCCGATTGGCGCATCGCTTCTCATGATGAAAACGCCCGCCCCGGAACTCTTCGCGTCGGGGCGTCAATTTGCAGCTTGGCTAGGCCTGACCCCGAAGGATCACTCAACCGCCGGCAAAGCAAGGCAGGGCGTTATCACGCGCGCTGGCGACGAAGCATTGCGAAGTATACTGGTGGTCGGGGCCACATCATTGCTTCGACGTGTCAGGGATGGAAGCGGAAAAAATGCCACGCCCTGGCTGCTCTCCATGCTCAAACGCAAACCGCCCAAGCTGGTGGCCGTGGCATTGGCGAACAAAATTGCGCGGATCGCTTGGAAAATGATGGCCACCGGCGAAACTTATCGAAAAAGCGTCGTGCTATCAGAGTTGAAATGCACGGCATAAGAGATCAGGCAGCGATGGTGAGCGGACAATCAGAGCTACCATCCTGAACTGATGCGTGAACTTGCAAGAAACAGCAGATGGTGGATCGATCGATCCGAGACGCGTGATAGCCCGTATGCGCCAGTGGCCGTTGCAGGTCGCAGCCTTGTTTGGAACTCGTGTCGCGGAAACCATCTTGGCCAGCGTTCATGTGCGAACGCACCCACAGGCCGGACATATGAACGCAAGCGATCCGATCAATATTATCTGCCAAATCTTGCAGGGAGGGGGCCGTCCACATATGGCGCATCATG
>NZ_JBMDJF010000053.1:0-1418 GCF_057809055.1 Sphingobium sp. FG58
CATTACAGTTGCATATTAGATTTCAGGTGGGAACGTCGGGCGGCGGCTTGGTGGGCGCGTCGCCAAGTTGACCATGCGATGATGTAGGCGGGCTGGATCTGGCGCTGTGCAAGCTTGTTGGCGATGCGTCGGACCTCCTGAATGGACCAACGGATCAGATCTTGATGGTCCGCTTCCTCGATCTTTTTGGGGGCGTCACGTCATTGGCGCGGTATCGGATCGCCGCCATCATGGCGAAAGCGAGCATGACGAGAGAGACGTGGCGATGCCAGCCGTGCCAGGAGCGGGTTTCGTTATGGTCGAGACCGAGTTCGTTCTTGGTGGTCTCGAAGCTGTCTTCGATCGCCCAGCGATGGCCTTCGACGGCGACGAGGGTCTCAATGCCCGTATCGGCCGGGCACCATGTCGTGAAGAAGGCGAGGTCGCCATCGCTAATATTGCGTCGGATCAGCAGTCCACGGGTCCAAAGCCCTGATTTGGTCTCATCATATTCATCTGCGCCGAGATCGGCGAGTTCGCAATACGCCCAGTCATGGAGCCGAGGCCCTTTGGTGCCTTCGCCAGCAGAAAGGCGCTGCCATGCGTCGGGCGCCAGTCCCCGAGCGATCTTTTCGGCTGTTCCGGCAACGGGTGGATTTTTATCCCATGAGCCAAAGCGATGGTCCGATTTCACCCCGAGAACATAGCCTTTACAACCTCTGCGCAGAGCCTGTTCGATCTCGCCGACGCCGTACACAGCGTCCGCTGCTACCCAGGAGAATGGCACATTAGTAGCCAGCGCGCGCCCTATCATCTGGGCAGCCAACGCCGGCTTGGTGGCGAAGGTTACAGCTTCAGGGACGTGGGTCGCGGCAAGACGTACTGGATCGCCAGTCCAGGTCTTGGGCAAATATAAAGCCCGATCGATGAAAGCGTGACCACGAGCAGATACATAAGCAGCGAATACGCCGATCTGGCAGTTCGTGATCTTACCTGCTGAACCGGTATATTGGCGTGCGACGCCGCAGGAAGCCTTGCCCTGCTTAAGGAACCCGGTCTCATCGATGACGAGAACCGCATCGTCCATGGCGAGGTTCTCGACAATATATTCGCGCACAATGTCGCGAAGCTCGTCCGCGTCCCAGTGCCCACGGCCTAAAATGGCCTGTTGCCGCCACGGACCAGGATCCCCCGCAGCTTCCGCGCGCATCCAACCCGTCTTACGGCGCTCGTCACCCAGCAGGCCGTCCAGAAATAGGTTCGCCGACGCCGCAACGCGCTCCTGCGTGAACAAACCACGCATACGCCCCTTTACGTCCCGCAATGAGGAAGCCCATAGCTCCAGCGTCGTCTCGATCGATGCACCCGTCATTCCACAGCCTCCTTACCATGGAGACCTATTGATTCAGAGTTCGATCAATTATGCAACTGTAATGCTA
>NZ_JBMDJF010000055.1:0-1411 GCF_057809055.1 Sphingobium sp. FG58
GCCCCGGCGCATGGGGATGTACGTCACGTCGGCGCACCAGACGTGGTTGGGCCGCGCCCGTTCGAGCAGCTTTTCGTATCAACATGGTTCGAACAGGCAAACCGCCCCTGCCCGCGAAGGGAAAAAGGACCGCCGCAGCAGCCGCAGTAAACCAGGCCGGAGAGAAGGCTTTTCGGGCGATGTGTTCGATTGAGGGCTTTATGAGCGGAGCGGGTTGCCTCGATGACATCGGCATATTGGATAGCGATATTCTCCTGCCTTGCCTTCACGGCCTGCCAGAGTTCTTCATCCACGATCCGAAGGTCGGGAACTTCGGTCACAATCCATTCGGATTTGGGATTGATGCGGGAAACCCTCTTGCCGGTTTGCGGGTTCTTCAGATAGCGCAGCCGGTTCCAGACAAGTTTGCCGATATAAAGCTCGTTGTTGAGCAGGCCCGTGCCGCGCATGGCGTGGCCGCGGATCGTGGTCGATGTCCACAACTTGCCCGTTGGGGCTGGGATGCCCGCATCATTGAGCCGGCAGGCAATTACGTGCGGGCTGAGCCCGTTGGCGAACTGTCGGAAAACCTGGCGAACGACTTCAGCTTCCGCCGTATTGATGCTCCGTTCACCGTGGACCGGTTCGCCTTCACTCGAGAAGCGCCGCACGACGTCATAGCCAAAACAAAGCCCGCCG
Source organism: Sphingobium sp. FG58 (assembly GCF_057809055.1). Taxonomy (NCBI): domain Bacteria; kingdom Pseudomonadati; phylum Pseudomonadota; class Alphaproteobacteria; order Sphingomonadales; family Sphingobiaceae; genus Sphingobium; species Sphingobium sp. FG58. The sequence continues at coordinate 679 of NZ_JBMDJF010000055.1, forward strand.
CCGGATTTGCCCTTCTCGACGCGGCCGCGCAGGCCGCGATGGGTCTTCTTCGCAAGGTCCTTGAGGAACAGCGCGTTCATCGTGCCCTTGAGGCCGACATGCAGTTCGGAAACTTCGCCCTCGGCCAGCGTAACAATTCTGACGCCAGCGAACTGGAGGTTTTGTAGAGCGTGGCGACGTCGGCCTGGTCGCGGGACACCCGATCCAGCGCTTCGGCTAGCAGAATGTCGAAGCGACCCATCTGCGCATCCTGCAAAAGTGACTGGATGCCGGGACGTAGAATGACGCTCGCGCCGGAGATCGCTGCATCCTTATAGTTGGCGACAATCCGCCAGCCTTCGCGCGCCGCCTGTTCGCGGCATATCAAAAACTGGTCGTCGATGGATGCAGGGCTCTGCTTGTCGTCGGAATAGCGGGCATACAGCGCTACGCGGGGCATTCGGAGTCTCCAGAGGTGAGCTTTGGGGTCAATCTACAGATTTGACCATGCCTGCCAATCTGGGGCCGCGATCAAAATTGAAGCGCGCTATTATGCTGTCGCCGGAACTCCGCCAGGGCACCTATGATGCCGTATTCGATAAGCTAGCGGCGAGCTCCTGACGGCCTTCATTTGCTTCTCGTTGCAAAATGCTCGTTTCTCGGGTGCAGTCCGTCTTCTGCTATCCGGCAGGAGTCGACCAGAGCACGAACCCGCTCCGCGGGAGGGTCGCTTGGGGTGACGTAGCGTAGTATT
>NZ_JBMDJF010000056.1:0-1322 GCF_057809055.1 Sphingobium sp. FG58
CTGAACCGCCCCGGGATTGCCGGAGGCCCTAACTCCTGAGAGGAAGGGTCTACGATGAGCAAGACGACGAACAAGTTTGCCCCTGAGGTTCGTGAACGGGCGGTCCGCCTGGTGCTGGATCAGGAAGGTGAGCATCCATCCCGCTGGGCAGCGATCACATCCATAGCCGCCATGATCGGCTGCTCGGGACACACGCTGCTGGAGTGGGTGAAGAAGGCTGAGGTGAACAGCGGCAAGCGCGCCGGCGTTCCCACCGAGTTGGCCGACCGTTTGAAGGCACTGGAACGCGAGAACCGCGAGCTGCGGCAGGCCAACGAGATCCTACGCAAGGCTTCTGCATATTTTGCCCAGGCGGAGCTCGACCGCCCGTTCAAGCGATGACCAGCTTCATTGATGAGCATCGGGGTGAGTATGGGGTCGAGCCGATCTGCCGGGTTTTGCCGATCGCCCCATCCACCTACCATGAGCGAGTGGCACAGCGCCGCGATCCGTCGCGCCTGTCGGCACGTGTCCAGCGCGACGAGGCGATGAAGCCCGAGGTTCGGCGCGTGTTCGATGCCAACTTCAAGGTCTATGGCGTGCGCAAGGTGTGGCGGCAGATGCAGCGGGAGGGCTTCGACATTGCCCGCTGCACGGTCGAACGACTGATGCGTGATCTGGGCCTGCAGGGCGTGACCCGGGGCAAGCCGGTGAAGACGACGATCAGCGACAAGGCGGCACCGTGTCCGCTCGATCAGGTCAACCGCCAGTTCCATGCCCCGGCGCCGAACATGCTGTGGGTGTCGGACTTCACTTACGTCGCGACATGGTCAGGGTTCGTCTACGTGGCCTTCGTGATCGACGTGTACGCCCGACACATCGTGGGCTGGCGGGTGAGCAGGACGGCGCATGCCAGCTTCGTGCTCGATGCCTTGGAGCAGGCGATCCATGATCGGCAGCCCGTTCACCGTGGTGGCCTCATCCACCACAGCGACCGCGGCAGCCAATATGTCTCGATCAAGTATACCGAGCGCCTTGCCGAGGCCGGGATCGAGCCATCAGTGGGGAGTGTTGGCGACAGCTATGACAACGCCTTGGCCGAGACGATCAACGGTCTTTACAAGGCCGAGGTCATCCACCGTCGAGGTCCTTGGCGATCATTTGAAGCCGTTGAATACGCCACGCTCGAATGGGTGGACTGGTTCAATAACCGGCGGTTGCTCGCGCCTATCGGCAATATCCCACCTGTCGAAGCCGAGGAACGCTACTACGCCATGCTGGACAACACCCCCATGGCCGCATAATTTATACCAAATGGCCTCCGGCAATCCCGGGGCGGTTCA
>NZ_JBMDJF010000057.1:0-1269 GCF_057809055.1 Sphingobium sp. FG58
TGATCTGCCCCCCGCTGAGTGGCCCAGAGACTGTGATAGTCTGGACCACGAAAGGGATGACGAATGCCGAGCAAGAAACACAAGCCGGAAGAGATTATCGGCAAGCTGCGTGAAGTTGAGATCGTTCTGGCGCAGGGGGTATCGACTGCCGAAGCGTGCCGCCGGATCGCGGTTAGCGAACAGACCTATTACCGCTGGCGCAAGGAATATGGCGGTCTGAAGACCGATCAGGCACGGCGGATGAAGGATCTGGAGAAGGAGAACCTGCGTCTACGCCGGGCGATCTCCGACCTGACATTGGACAAGCTGATTTTGCAGGAGGCTGCACGGGGAAACTTTTGAGCCCTGCGCGGCGGCGACGCTGTATCGACCATTTGCGACGGGAGCTTCCGGTGTCCGAGCGACGGATCTGCCGGGTGTTGGGTCAGCATCGATCGACGCAGCGCAAAGTGCCACGCGGGGCGGATGACGAACAGGCGCTCACGGAGGATATCATCGCGTTGGCAAAGCAATATGGTCGCTACGGCTATCGCCGGGTGACGGCATTGTTGTGCCATGCAGGGTGGACAGTGAACCATAAACGGGTCGAGCGGATTTGGCGGCGCGAGGGCCTCAAAGTCCCACAGCGCCAGCCAAAGCGCGGGCGCCTGTGGCTAAATAATGGATCGTGCCTCCGCTTGCGGCCGCAATATCCCGGGCATGTGTGGGCTTATGACTTCGTCGAAGGTCGGACGCATGATGGTCGCAAGTTCCGCATCCTGACCATCATCGACGAGGCCAGCAGGGAATGCCTGGCGCTCATCGTGGCGCGGCAGCTCAGGCATGAGGACGTGCTGGCCGCCTTGGCGGACCTGTTCGTCAAGCGTGGCCCGCCAGCACATATACGGTCTGACAATGGCGCGGAGTTCATCGCCAATGCCGTCCAGAAATGGCTTGGCCAGATCGGCGTAAAGACGCTCTATATCGCGCCGGGATCACCATGGGAGAATGGCTATAACGAGAGCTTCAACGGGTCGCTGCGTGACGAATTGCTCAATGGCGAGATCTTCTACAGCCTCGCCGAGGCGAAAGTGCTGATCGAAGCGTGGCGGCGACATTACAACACCGTTCGTCCGCACAGCAGCCTGGGCTACCGACCGCCGGCCCCGGAAACGGCTTCACCGCCATATCCGGCCTCCGGTTCCGCTTCGCTCCACCTCCATCCGGATATGGCGGCGGCGAGAATAATCCACTAACAATCAACACGGTCCACTCGGTGGGGGCAGGTCA
>NZ_JBMDJF010000058.1:0-1068 GCF_057809055.1 Sphingobium sp. FG58
AGTCCGATCCTCTACCGAGGATACCCGCTGTTACACCATCCCGCGGGACACGATCGGCCCGAAAGGCAATACGCAACAACGAGAATTCAAGCTTAGTGGGAACGAGGGCGGCGAAATTCCGGATTTAATGAGTGATCTGCCCCCGCTGAGTGGCCCAGAGACTATGATAGTCTGGACCACGAAAGGGACCTTGAATGCCAAGGAAGAAGCACAAGCCGGAAGAGATTATCGGCAAGCTGCGCGAAGTTGAGATCGTGTTGGCACAGGGGGCATCGACTGCCGAAGCGTGCCGCCGGATCGCGGTCAGTGAGGTGGTGCCGGTTTTTCGGACAGGGTGTTAAGCTACTCCCGACTTGATGGATTGGTACGGGAATGAAGACGAGGAGGAAGCGCTACAGCGCGGATTTCAAGGCGAAGGTGGCGCTGGAGGCGATCCGGGGCGACCTGACGCTGGCGGAGTTGGCTGCCAAGCATGGCGTGCATCATACGATGATCGCATCATGGAAGCGGCAGGCCATCGAGGGAATGGAGAGCACCTTTTCCGGAGCCCGTGATGCGGCCAAGGCTGTCGGCGAGAGCGAGGTCGAAAAGCTGCACGCCAAGATCGGGCAACTGGTCGTGGAGCGGGATTTTTTTAGCGAAAGCCTTCGGTCGATCAGCGTGGACCAGAGGCGGGCGATGGTCGAACCTGCTCACCATCGCCTGACGATCTCGGCACAGTGTCGCCTGCTGCGGATCAGCCGCTCGTCCTATTACTATGCGCCGGTGCCGGAGACCGATGAGACGCTGGCGCTGATGACGGTGATCGACGCGACGTTCCTGGACTGCCCGTGGTATGGCAGCCGCCAGATGGCGCGGCACCTGCGGCGTGCCGGACACGAGATCGGTCGCCGTCGGACACGGCGGTTGATGGCGAAGATGGGCCTGACGCCGATCTACCAGCGTCCCCGCACGAGCGATCCGCATCCGTAGCACCGGGTCTATCCGTATCTGCTGCGCAAGCTGGCGATCGAGCGGCCCAACCACGTCTGGTGCGCCGACGTGACGTACATCCCCATGCGCCGGGGC
>NZ_JBMDJF010000059.1:0-1065 GCF_057809055.1 Sphingobium sp. FG58
CTAGAGCGTGATGGGATTGTACTGAATCGAAGGGGGATTCCCAAAGTTCTGGAAAGCTGATTCAAGATGCTGGCTGGAGCAGGAGGCCAGCAAGCATGGCTCGACCCTATTCGATGGATCTTCGCGAACGAGTGGTGACGGCGGTAAACGAGGAAGGGCTGTCGCGAAACGAGGCGGCGGCTCGCTTCGGAGTGGCGATCAGCACGGCGATCAACTGGGTGAAACGCTTTGAGGAGCGGGGCAGCGTCGAGGCCGATCGGATTGGTGGGCACAAGCCGAAGAAGATTGCCGGTGATCATGCTGACTGGCTGCGCCGGCGCTGCGCGGAGAAGCCGTTCAAGCTGCGTGGCCTTGTCCAGGAGCTGGCCGATGAGCGCGGCCTGGTCGTCGACTATCGCTCGGTGTGGGAGTTCGTCCACGCCGAGGGGCTGTCATATAAAAAAAGACGCTGGTCGCCAGTGAGCGGGGCCGCCCCGATGTCGCCCGCCGGCGCAAGCAATGGATCAAATATCGAGGACTGATCGATCCTGACCGGTTGGTTTTCATCGACGAAACCTGGGTCAAGACGAACATGGCTCCGCTGCGCGGATGGGCGCCCAAGGGCGAGCGGCTCGAGGGCAAGGTGCCTCATGGACACTGGAAGACCTCGACCTTCGTCGCCGCCTTGCGTAGTGATCGCGTCGAAGCGCCCTGGCTGCTCGACGGCCCCATCAACGGCGAGAGCTTCCTCGTCTATGTCGAGGAGCTTCTCGCGCCCACGCTCAAGCCTGGCGACATCGTCGTCATGGACAATCTTGGCAGCCACAAGGGCAAGGCCGTTCGCCAAGCCATCAGGGCGGTCGGCGCCAAGCTCCTGTTCCTCCCCAAATATTCTCCCGATCTCAATCCGATCGAGCAGTTCTTCGCCAAGCTCAAACACCACATGCGTGAAGCCGCTGAGCGAACTTATGACGCTCTCTGCCGGGCTATCGGAAAAATCCTCCCAACCGTCTCAGCCGATGAATGCAGAAATTTCCTTACCCATGCCGGATATCAACGAACTTAATCTCATCACGCTCTAGCTGT
>NZ_JBMDJF010000006.1:0-244201 GCF_057809055.1 Sphingobium sp. FG58
GAACAATACTACGCTACGTCACCCCAAGCGACCCTCCCGCGGAGCGGGTTCGTGCATTGGTCGTTAGCGGACGTACCCTACCCCTCTCCCTTGAGGGAGAGGGCTGCGTAGACTTGGCTGCTTGCAGCCTTAGTCGTAGCTGGGTGAGGGTGTCACGGCCTCACGCGGGCGCGCGCCACTCGCGTCGATCCCCCTCATCCAACTTCGCCTAGGCGGCTTCGTCGCCAAGGCTTCGTATCCTTCTCCCCCAAGGGGAGAAGGGCGTGTTGCTTCTCGCCGTCATCCTATCCAGCGCACAAAAAAGGGGCCGACTTGGCGGCCCCTTTTTTCTCATTCGGCTTTGCGCGCCCTTAGCGGGGCGGCTGGGCACCGGCTGCGCCTTGCTGTTGCTGCATCATCTGCTGCATCTGCATGATTTCGGCGCGCGACTTGAAGTCGTGGAGGGTGACGTCGAAGATCAGGATCGAGCCGGCGGGGATCGGCCCTGCCGCCTGATCGCCATAGCCAAGCTGCGGCGGGATCCAGAGGCGGTATTTGCCGCCCTTCTTCATCTTTTGCAGGCCTTCGGAGAAGCCGGGGACGACGCCGTCGATCGGCATCGGTGCCTGCGGATTTTCGTCGAACACGGTGCCGTCGAGCAGCGTACCCTTATAGCCCACCAGCGCCACGTCGGCGGTGGTCGGGCTGGGTCCGGTGCCTTCGGTCAACACCTGATATTGCAGACCCGATGGCGTGGTGATCACGCCGTCAGCATCAGCATTCTGCGCCATGAAGGTGGACGGCGAGGCTTCGATGCCCTGCTGCCCGGCCCAGGCCAGACCGCCAGCCGCCAGCGCAAGCGCAGCGACACCAATCCAGAGGCGCGTCAAAGACCCCCTGGCGATAGGACGAAGGGGAACGGCCGTTGTGGACATGGCGAAGCTTCTCGCAATTATGAGCGGGCAGACAGCAGGAAAGCGGGACGGCGCAGGCCGCCCCGGCGGCGCTTACTTCGCGCCGTCGCGCTCGGCGCGCTTGCGGTCCATCTTGCGGGCACGGCGCACGGCAGCGGCCTTTTCACGGGCGCGCTTTTCCGAGGGCTTCTCGTAGTGACGACGCAGCTTCATTTCGCGATACACGCCTTCACGCTGCAGCTTCTTCTTGAGCGCGCGGAGGGCCTGGTCGACATTGTTGTCGCGAACGATGATCTGCATAAGTCCGTCAATCTCCAATCGAAAACGAGCGTTTTGCCGGGATTTTCCAATCCGTCCCGACAGCCCGTCGCAATAGCAAAGCCTGTGAGTCGTCGCAGGTCACCCTACGCCGTGTGGGGCGCGCCCTACCAGCAGAGTCGCGGCAATTCAACCCTAAAGCCCGCGCTCTAGACTTACGTGCGCGGAAGGTGGATAATATTTGCCACTATATAAGAGAGGATCGCCCATGGCCAGCGCCGCAAAACGCCCCGACATATCCCCCGCCGAATGGGAGGCGCGCCAGCAACTGGCCGCCTGCTACCGCATATTCGACCATCTCGGCTGGTCCGAACTCATCTACAACCACATCACCGTGCGCGTGCCGGGCGAGGACAGCGCGTTCCTGATCAACCCGTTTGGCCTGGGTTATCATGAGGTGACCGCGTCCAACCTGGTCAAGATCGACATTGACGGCACGGTGCTGGACGGCAGCCCCTATCCGGTCAACCGGGCGGGCTTTGTCCAGCATAGCGTGTTTCATCGCCATTTGCCCGACGCCCATTGCATCATACACACCCATACGACAGCGGGGATGGCTGTGAGCGCCACGGTCGAAGGGCTGCGCCCGATCAGCTTCTACGCCGCCGCCTTTGCCGGGCGGATCGCCTATCATGATTTTGAGGGCGTCACGATTCGCGGCGAGGAAGGCGAGCGGCTGATCGCCAATCTGGGCGATAGGCGGGTGATGATGCTGCGCAACCACGGCACGCTGGTGATGGCGGAAAGCCTGCCCGAAGCCTTTTTGAAGCAATGGATGCTCCAGCGCGCCTGCGAGATTCAAGTGGCGGCCGGGGCGGCGGGGACGCCGGTGGAGCTGAGCGCAGACGTGATCGCGGTGCATCAGCGCGATCTGGCCGGGGTGCAATTGCCGGTCGGGCCGGGCGTACCGGATTTTCAGGCGATGGTGCGGGTGATCGACCGGGCGGACCGGAGTTGGCGGGATTAGGGAGAGCGAGAGTGGATGCCCCCCACGCCGTTTGTTTCGTCCGCAGTCGAGAAACCTGCGCGCGACGTTTCTCGACTTCGCTCGAAACGAACGGAGGTTGGTGGTTTCACGGCCGCGGACAACTCGCGCCCTCATCCGCCAGCCGTCGCACCTCCTGCGCGGCGACCTGGGCCAGCCAGGCGCGGCGTTCGGCCTTGTCGGCATTTTCTTCCGCCAGTTTGCGCGCGGCCTGCGCTTCGTTCCGCTGCTGCACTGCCATGCGGGCATAGGTGAAGGCGGCGATCGACAGGCCGCTCAGCACGACGATCAGCAGGAAGGCGAAGGCGCCGAGCGCGGCGGCGATGCGGCGGCTGCGGCGCTGGTCGCGGCGGTAGAGGCTGGCATAGGGGGTGCCGAGCAGTCCGGCGATCAGCTTGAGCTTGACGATGTTGCGGTCATTTTTCTGGAGATCGGGCGCAAGCGGTTCGAGCGGCTGGCTGCGATCCAGTTCGCCATTGGCGTCGAGCGCGAACAGCAGGGGTGCGGGGAAACAGTCGGTGTCGACATCCCCCGGCTTGCCCGCCGCGATCAGCGCGAACACCGGAGCGTCCGGGTTGATCGTCTTGAAGCTGCGAATTTCCTTGTCGACCCAGACCGATCGGGCCGCGCTTGGAGAGCAGATGACGATCAGCGCGTCGGAGCGGGCGAGCGCGCCCTGCAATTTGGGGCCGAGTTCGGCGGCCCCGGCCAGCTCATCCTCATCGCGGAAAATCGGACGCAGCCGGGCGGGGATCGGGCCGCGATCGCCCGGCGTGCCGACCAGCGCCTTTGGCACGCGATAATTTTCGATCGCGCGGTGCAGCCAGCGGGCGACCTTCATATCGGCATGGCTGTAGCTGATGAAGGCGGCATAGCGCCCTGCCCCCGCCCCGCCGACCAGAGCGGTCAATTGTTTGGCCAGGTCCGCGCCACCGCTCAGCACTGGCTTTCCGACCATGGCGGCAGTATCCACGGGAATGGAGATGATCTTGCTGAAAGGGTTGGACATGAAGCGCAAAATCCTAGTCGCAAGTGGGGCGATGATGCTGGTGGCCAGCGGGGCGATGGCGCAGGACGCGGCACCAGTTGCCAAGGCACCCGCCGACCCCTTCGCGCAGGCGATTGCCGCGCGGCAGGTCGCCGACTTTGCCAGGCGCGAGGGCGATCCCCATGCGATGCTGACCGCTGCGCGGATGCTCAAGCAAGTGCCGATGACCGATGGCGCGACTCCGGCGGAGGGCGACGCGGCCTTTTCGCCCGATGCGCTGTTTGCCGAGGCCAAGGCGCTCGCGCGCGACGACCAGGCGTTGCTGTTGCAGATCCGGCTGGCCCAGTCGGCGGCGGGGCGCGGCGTAACGGAGTCGGCGTTCGGCAAGGGGCTGGTGCGGCGGGTGCAGGATGTCGGCGCGCGCAACGCCTATCGCTTCACCGTGACGGCCAAGGGTGGCGAACCGCTGCGCATCGGCGCGATCGGCGACATCGGCACCAGCATGTATATCCGCCTGCTCGATGCGTCGGGCAAGCAATTGTGCCTGGACGATAATGCCGATTATGCGCCGGTCTGCGCCGTGACGCCGCGCGCGTCGGGGCAATATCGTATCGACATCGGCAATAAGAGCGCGGCCAAGAGCCGGACGGTGATTTTGAGTAATTGAGGCGCTACTGGCGCATCCGCACCGGCCCACACCCCCACCCGACCGCCCACAGAGTATATCCTGAATGGGCGGTCGGGTGGGGGCGTGGGCCGGTGCGGCAACCGAAATGCGCTCTTTCGCGCATTTCGCCAAAAGGGTAATTGAAATCGGCATCGCGTCAGTTGCCGGTATAAAGTTCGCCGATCGACAGGCTGGCCTGCCCCTGCGCCTTGGCCAGCAGATCGCGGATCGGCGCGACCAGCCGGGCGGCGGCGCGCTGATTTTCGACCGTGCGTAACAGGACCCGGAAGGCTTCGGGCGGCTGGGGCGTCACCAGGGCGACGACATGGTCCGCGCCATAGGGGGCGATGACCTGGCTTTCGAGGACGGGGAGCGACTGGCCCGGCGCAAGGCGACCGTCGCCATCCGAGGGCGCGGATGGGAAGAGGCGCTGGACGGTGCCGTCCGACGCTATGTTGAACACGGTGGCATATTGGGGGGCGGTAACTGACTGAGCGGTCCCCTGCTGCGCCAGCGCCAGCGTGACCGGCGCGCCGGACGGATAGCGCGCGCCATTGTCGAGTGGACCGACCATCAGCCGCGTGCGCTGTTCCGACAGGAGCGGGCGCAGCGCCTCAATCGCGGCCCATTTGTCGATGACGCCGCGCAGTTGCGGCAGGGTTTTGACATTTTGCGCGACCATGTCGCCAGTGCGGCGGAGCATGGCGTGACGGGCAGTGTCCCAGACGAAATCCGCGCCCTTGCCGTCGGTCAGGATGCGCCACGGATGGTCATTGCCGGTGACGCTGGCGCGCGCTTTGACGTCGGCAACATAAAGGCCCGGCAGCGGCGGGGCGACCGGAGGCGCTGGCGGCGGCGGCACGGTGGCGAACAGCCCCTGCCCTTCGCGGCCCGGCGGAATGATGCTGCTGCTTTCCTGCCGCTGGCCGCTCAACATGCGGACCTGGACGTTGAGATAGGTGCCCAGTTCGCCGATGGTCAGTTTGCCATCGCCATCCTGATCGGCCGCCATGCCCTTGCCATCGGCGCGCGGTGTGGTCAGCCCCTGCTCGAACGACCAGGTGAGGAAACCGCGCGTCGGTGCGCCCTCGACCGGAAGGGCGTTTTCCCAAGCGACCTGATCGTCACGCGCGGCGCTGATATAGAAGAGGTTGGGCAGATCATCCCGCGTGGCGGTGAGCGCCGCGCCCTCGACCGAGGCGAGCGTGCTGGCGAAACGCGGGGCGGGGCGTGATCCCAGCTCGACATTGCGCCCGCCCAACGTCAGGCGCGGGGTCATGCCCATGGCGCGCGGATCGACCGAGCGGTGCAATGTGCCGGAATGGCAGGTGTCGGCCATCATCAGCACCTGCACCCCGCGGGGGACATAAAGAGCAAGCCAGGTGTAGAAATCCTTGTCGACGATGAAGCGTTCGGCGTCCTTGCTGTCGGGATCGAAACCGGGCAGCGGCAGGAACTGGTCGGTATCGCCGTCGCGCGTCCCCTTGACGCTGGCTTCGGCCAGTGCGCCATGACCGGTATAATAAAGGAAGATCCAGTCACCCGGTTTAGAGCGAAGCCCCAAAGCATGGAGCGCGGTTTCAACCGTGGTGCGACTGACGCCGTCATTACGCAACACTGTGACATCGCTGGCACCCTGACCGCGAATCACTGTTTCCATCGCCTGGAGATCATTTTCGGGACCGGCCAGATCCATGATCAGGGACGAGCGGAACTGCCAGGCGCCGACCAGCAGGGCGCGTGTTTCGGCTTTGGCGATCGAAGGACATATCAATATTGTGACAAAAGTCGTCAATACTGTTGCCCAGAGTCCACGACGCCCCTTCGCCACTTGGAATCTCCCGCGCTTTTTTGTTGCCTGTTCAGTCATAACCCCATAATCTCATAATGGTTGGGGGAGCAATAACTATATCATGACTCAGGGGGGAACGATGATAATAGTCAGAAGCTTCTTAACCATTGCTTCTGCGGGACTTTTGCTGGGCATGGCATCTGCCGCGCTGGCGCAGGCCAACCCACCCGCGACACCGCCGCAGGATCAGCCGGGCCACGCGACCGATGGCGCGGCGGCACGCGGCGTGCGCATCATCGCCCCCGAAGCGCCGCCCGCGAACGTTGTTGCGAATGGGCAACAAGCCGCTCCCGCGACCAAGCCACCTGCGGCCAATGCGATTGCGCCAGTGAAGCTGCGCCCGGCAGATCCCGTCGGCGCGCGGCCAGTCCCCGTTCCTGCACCCGCCGTGCTGAAAGCCTGCAACCGGCCGGTGGCCAAGCCCACGCTCCGCTTTGCCGATCCTGCCCGGTTCGACCGCGCGCTTAAAGGCGCGCTGAGGCGGGGCAAGACCGTCGTGGTCGATCTCGATTCGCCCTATCCGGTCGCCAATGAAGCGCCCGCGCCGCTGGGTGCCTGGCTGAACGAGGTTGAAAAGAGCGGCGGCATGGTCACGGTCAGTCCCTATTGCCAGAAGGGGCGCGGCCTTGGCGGCTTCCTCGCCAAGCTGTTCGGCGGCGGTCCGGCCGAACCGTATAAGGCCGCGCGCGCCTATGACGCAGTGCTGCATGTCGATGCGGTCGACCAGATCGTCACTCAAGTGGAATTCGCGCCGCGCAAGGCCACGAAATGATCGCGCGCGCTGCTTTGTCTCTCGCGCCCCTGTTCCGCGCCATGGCAGCGCTGGGCCTACTGGTCGCGCTGCTGGCTGGCGGCGGGGCGGCGCAGGCCGCGGACGAACCCCGGCTGGCGCTGGTGATCGTCAATGGCGCCTACCAGTCGTTCGACAGGCTGGCGTCCACCTATGCCGATGGCGACAAGATCACCACCGCGCTCAACGCCACCGGCTTTGTCGATGCGAGCGGCGAGGGACCGGTGCAGGTGCGCCGCGACCTGTCGCGTGACGCGATGCTGGCCGCAATCGCTGATTTTCGCGCAAAACTGGCCGCCGCCGGACCCAAGGCGTTCGGGATGCTCTATTTTTCCGGCCATGGCGCGGCGCTGGGCAGCTATGGCGATGTAATGCTGCTGCCGGTCGATGCCGGGCGCGACGTGACGGCGGAGACGGCGACGCTGACCCGCGCCGCGCTGACCCGCAACCTGCTGGGGTCGGGCGCGAAAACGATGCTGATCGTGCTGGACATGTGCCGCAATGTGCTGGCCGCGCCGCCGCCCTCGCTGGCGCAGATGATCGCCGACCAGACTGGGGTCGAGACGAGCGCCGTGGGCGAGCTGGCCGGGAGCAAGGGGCTGCGCCGGATGGTGCGCGCGCCTGCCGCTGCGATCCGGCCCGACCAGGGCTATCTGGTCGCTTTTTCCACCAGCGCGGACCAGTTCGCATTCGACGATGGTATTTTTTCCAAGGTGCTGGCGGAGGAAATCCGCCGCCCGCAGCAGAATATTGCCGATGCCCTGAAGCGCGTATCGGATCGGGTCGCACTGTCGTCTGGCAAGAATTTCCAGAAGCCGACCTTCGACTATGGCCTGCAAGGCGCGCCGCCCTGCTTCATTTCCTGCGACCGGGCGGCGAACGACCGTTTCTATGATTGCGCCAACTGCCCGTGGATGCGCGCCATCCCCGCCGGCACCACGCCGTTCGGGTCGCCCGCGTCCGAGCCGGGACGCGGCAGTGACGAGCCGGTGCAGGCCAATGTGCGGATCGAACGGCCCTTTGCGATCGGTGTCTATGAAGTGACGATCGCGGAATGGAATGGCTGTGTGCGTGACAATGCCTGCACGAAGCTGGGCAATTGGGCGAAGGAAAATCCCAATCCGCTGATTCCGGCGACCGACATTAGTTATGAGGATGCGCAGGCGTTTCTGGCCTGGCTGACGGTCAAGTCCGGGCGCACCTATCGCCTGCCGACCGAGGCGGAGTGGGAATATGCCAGCCGGAGCGGCACGCCGAGCGCCTTTCCGTGGGGCGATGACATCAGCCCAAGCCAGGCCAATTATGACCATACCGCCCGCTATCGCGGATCGGATACCGCGCCCTATCGCGGCTATCCCGAAAGCGTGAACGGTTACCCCGCCAACGCCTTTGGCCTTAACCAGATGCAAGGCAATGTGTGGGAATGGACGTCGGGCTGCACCGACCAGTCGTGCCGAACGCGCGTGATCCGTGGGGGATCGTTCGAAAGCGCGCCCGATGCGCTGCGATCGGCCAATCGCTTCACCGTTGCGCCATCCAAGCGACGGCAGGATGCCGGACTGCGGGTCGTACGTGATCTGGACCCGGACGAGATACTCGGCGCGTCCTGACAGTTTTTCAATGAGGGTCAGGAACCGGACAGGGAAGCCGGTTCCGCAACAGGGGTGAGACAATGAAGAAATATCTGGCGACGGCGGCACTGATGGCAGTTGTGCCGGGGATGGCGCAGGCGGCGCCCTATCTGGCGACGGTGGGCAGTCCCAACAGCCTGCAACATAGCGCGGTGACCACGGCGCTGAACCTTAATGATCTGGACTATGACGATGACCCGGACACGCCCGGTTTCGACATGGAGGGGGATGCCGATACGATCGGCGCGGCGATCACCTATTGGGGTGCCTATGGCAATGAAGGCCAGCGCTACGAGCTGCGCTATCAAAAGGCGCTGCGCCCGTTCGAGGGCAGCCGCGCGCGCGTGCTGATCGACCCGGTGCTGAACGTCCTGCACGTCAACAATGGCGCGACCGCGACGATGGGGACGCTGTCCACCGGGATCGAGATACCGGTCCAGCCCAACTGGCTGATCACCCCGCGCATCGCCTATGGCGTCACCGACGCGGGTGCCTTTTTCGGATCGACCAGCAGCGACCTGATCACCGTGTCGGCCAGCAGCCGCTACAAGATCGCACAGGTCGGGCGCGGCGACCTGACCATCGGTAATATGATCGGCTGGTCCACCACCACCGATTGGGGTCTGGGGCGTGATCCGGCCTTCTATCTGAAGGAAAATGTCTTCACCTTCCGCAATGGCGTGGCCTATCAGCTGCCGTTCAAGGGGCGGATGTTCGGCGGGCGGCAGGGATCGCTGCGCGCCAGCTACACCTGGACCAAGCTGACCGACGATCCGCAATCCTATGAAAATGTCCATGAAGCGGCGCTCAGCATCGGTGTCCGTACCCGCGAGGCGGAACAGAAGAGCAAGGCGGAGCAACTGCGCATCGGCCTGATCTACACCCATGGCACGAGCAGCTTTTCGCATGATTTCGATTATGACGCGGTGACGCTGACCATCGGCTATCGCTTCTAAAAGCGGCACATCCAAGGGGAGGAACGGGCGATGACGCATGGGGCCAGAAGCTGGGGTGTTGCGGCATTGCTGGCGCTGTCGGGGGTCGGCCTTTCGGCGCTGTCGGCGCAGGAGGCGGACGATCCGCAGTTCATGACAGGCGCAGAACCCGTTTCTCCCGAAGAGTATGCGAAACTGCCCAAACAGGGGCGGTTTCGCGCCTATCTGCCCAAGCGGGTGGACCTGTCCAACGCCTATCCGCCGCCCGGATCGCAGGGACCGCAGCCCAATTGCGTCGCCTGGGCGACCACCTATGCCGCGCGCACATTCCTGAACTTCCGCGACAAGGCTGTGCAGCCCGCCACCCCCGCCGACCAGATGAGCCCGGCCTATGTTTACAACCGGCTGCGCCCGGCCGGATCGCCGTGCAGCGGGACGATCAGCATCGTCCAGGCGCTGACATTGCTCAAGAATGAGGGGACGGTCAGCCTGGCCGACTTCCCAGACGATATGACCAAATGCGCGATCCCCGCGCCCGAAGCGCTGAAAGCCAAGGCGGGCAATTATCGCCTGCTCGACTGGCGCGCGGTCGACCGCGAGGTGAAGGATGACTGGCGCACGCCGATCATCCTGGATGACGTCAAGGGTGCGCTGGCGCGTGGCGCGCCGGTGATCTTCGCCATGCCGGTGCCTGCCGATTTCAAGGCGCATCGGGGCAATGGCATCTATGCCCGTGCCGACAAGCCGGACAAGGCCAGCTATCACGCCATGGCGATCGTGGGCTATGATGAGGAGCGGCAGGCGCTGCGCATCATGAACAGCTGGGGTCCGATCTGGGGCGACAAGGGCTATGCCTGGATCGACTATGCGACCTTCCGGCTGCTGACCGGGGAAGCCTATTCGCTTGAAGCGCCGGTTGTCCCGGCAGCGCCCGGTACGCTGCCGTCTGCGCCCAAGAGCGCGGCGCAGATGGTGAGTGAACAGGCCGCCGCGATGCCGTGTGGGGCCGTCAATATTAAGGGCGGCGCAGTATCGGGCTTTTCCGGCGACCTGAATGCGATCGCCGCCTTGCGCGAAGCCGCTTTGAAGGCGGACCCCAAAACCAGGTTCGAGGTGCGTCATTTGCCCTGGCCGCAATGCGAGGCGGCGCTGACGCTCGCTGCACCACTGGCGCGCGCGGGGACGCGGATCGCGGCGCTGACCGAAGCGGGCACGCCGCGTGAGGGCGATCCGGTGACGATGAAGGAGAATGAGATTTTCGGCGTCAGCGCGACCACCACGGCGGCGCGGCCTTATCTCAGCATCATCTATCTACAGGCCGATGGCAGCGCGGTGGAACTGCATCGCGGCCATCCCGAACCCGATCGCAAGGGCGTGCGGCAGGTGATGATCGGCCTGTCCAAGACCGCGCAACGCTATGCCGTCGCCCCGCCCTTCGGCCCGGAACTGATCGTCGCGCTGGCGTCCGACAAGCCGCTGTTTGGCGATGATGAGGTGGTCAATGGCACCGAACGGCAATTTCTGACGCGGCTGCGCGCCAAGCTGGTCAGCCATCCCGGTGACGGCGTGTCCGCCGCCTTCGTCCGCCTGCACACCAGCAACTGACCGCCACGATGCGCGGGGGCAAGCAGGGCAAGGGACTAAGGCTGCCGCCGGTAGCGCCGATCGTGCGGTTCGGGGCGATGGGGGTCGCTTTCCTGCTGGGTACATGGGGCTTTGCGCAGGCCTACGGGCAGGCCGGGATCGCCTCCACCCTGGCGCAGGATGCGTTCCGGTCGCTGCGGCTGATCGTCGGCAATTTCCCGCAGGCGCTGGAGGGACGCGATTTGCCCGTCGCGCTGCATATCGCGCGCTGGGCGCTGCCGCTGCTGACTTTCTGGTCCACCGTCGCGCTGGCGTGGGAGCAGTTGCGCAATCCCTGGCGGCTGGCGGTGATTCGCGCGCGGGGCGACCATCTGGTGATTGCGGGCGACGCCGATAGCGGGCTGGCGGCGCAGGCAGCGACGGGCGCGCTGGATGAGGGGCGGCGGGTGCTGCTGTGGCCAGGGGACCGGCGCACTGTCTGGGTTGCCGACGCGATCGAGGCTGGGGCAGCGGAGGTCGAGCAGGCGGAGACGGACGACAGCGTGCAAGCACTGGCGCTGGACAAGGCGCGGGCCGTGCTGCTGCTGAGCCGCGAAGCGCGGACCAATATCGCGCTGGCCTCTGCCGTTATGGGGCAGGGGGCGCGGGTGCGGGCCGCTGGCGATCCGCTGGACGTCATCCTGCGGGTCGATGACCTCGACCTGCGGCGCAGCGTCGAGCAGCGTTTCGAGCAGGGCGACCGCAAGACGGCGCGGGTGCGGCTGGCGGCGCTGCCCGACATAGCCGCAAGGCAGCTGGCGTTGGCCCGGCCGATCGACGGTTTCAGTCGCGCCGGACAAACGGGGCGCGGGGTGCTGGTGATCGGCTTTACCCCGCTGGTCGAACGCTATGTGCTGCGGACGCTGGCAGGCGGCCATTATCGCGACGGGGGCAAGCCGTCCTTCTTCATGCATCTGGCCGATGCGGCGATAGCTGAGGCGGGGTTCCGGGCGCGCAATCCGGGGGCGGACAGCCTGTCGCCTGTGCGCTTTGTCGAGGCGCGGCCTGATCCGGCAGGGATCAGCGCGCTGATCGACCTGCATGTCGCGGCGCAGGGTGAGCCGGTCGCGATCCTGATCGATGCGGGCGAGGATGACCGGGCGCTGGCGATCGCGCTGGCCGTCGATGCGCGCTATCGCGCCGCCGCGCTAGTCGCGCCGCCCATCCATGTGCGGATGAATGGCGGGCATGACGCGCGGCTGGGCGCGGGGATTTTACCGTTCGGGGCGCTAGCCGATCTAGCCGATCCCGACATGCTGTTGCAGGATCGGCATGATGCGCTGGCCCGGTCGATCCATGATTTCTATCTGGAGGGCCGCTTTGCGGAAGGGGAGCGGATCGGCGTGCGGGCGTCGATGCAGGAATGGGACAATCTGCCCGAATCCTTCCGCGACGATAACCGGCTGGTCGCCGACTGCTACCAGTTGAAGCTGCGCGACATTGGCGCGCGGCTGGTCGAGGGCAGCGGGCCGTCGCTGCTGCTGACGCCCGACGAGCTGGAGGAATTGTCGCGCGCCGAGCATGACCGCTGGATGGCGGCCAAGCTGGTGCAGGGCTGGACGTTCGGCGCGGTCCGCGACGATGCCAAGCGGCTGCATCCCGACATTATTCCCTATGATGATTTGAGCGAGGCGATCAAGGATCTGGACCGGGAGCAGGTGCGGATCATGGCGCGGTTGCTGGGCGCGTCGGGACGGCGGGCATTGCGGGTGCTGACCGTGGCGATCTTGCCCGGTGGGGAGAGCGCGCCGCCCGATCCGGGCGCGCTGCTGGCGGCTCTGGACGTCCATTACCCCGATCGGGTGCCGCTGTTCGCGGGTGATCTGGCCGATGACTGGTCGCGAGCGATGATGGGGGGGCTGCATGAGCGGGGGCAGTTGATTCAGCTGAGGCTGACCAGCCATGTCCAGGCGATCATCGACAGGCTCCATGGCGGCGACGCGCGGATCGCAGCGAAGTTGGTGCGGGCAGCGGACGGCATCGATGCAGTCGCCGATCCGACCCATCTGCCCGATGCGCAATTGATCCTGACGCCGGGTCCGATGGAGGACAATCGCGCCGTGCAACTGGGCAGCGACGGCGCGATCGTCCGGGCGCCATGGGCGCGCTGAGGGGCAGCCGCAAGATATTTGCCGCGCTGGGGGCCGGGCTGTGGCTGATCGGGCGCGCGGCGCGCGGCATGGCGCGTCGGCTGGTAGCGGGCGACCGGCTGGCGCAGCGGCAATTGGCCGATGGCCTGCCGCTGCATGTGTGGCGACCCTTGCGCACCCTGTTGCCGCTCGCCGCGCTGGCGGGGATGATCGCCGGGATTGGCGCGGCGCGGCTGCTGGCATTGTACAACGCGCAGATTCCGGTGCAGGCGGCTTTGGCGGAAACGCTGTTGCGCGACATCGTGCCGTTGCTGGTCGGGCTGTTTGCGTCGGGCAGCGTGTCGGTGGCGCTCTCATCCCGGCTGGGGGCGATGTCGCTCAATCGGGAGATTGACGCGCTGGAGGCGCTGGGGCGCGATCCGGTCGGCCATGCGCTAGGTCCGGCGCTGGTCGCGGTGCTGCTGTCGGTGCCGATCCATATGATGCTGGCAGGGTTGGCCGCGCTGGTCGGCTGCGCCCTGCCGCTGGGGTTGATGGCCAATATCGACTGGGCCCAATGGGCGGGCTTTGCCTTTTCGCACGAGGCGGCGGGCGCGATGCTGACCGGCATGGGCAAGGTGCTGGTCTATGCGCTGATCGCCTTTGGCGTGGGCGGCGCGGTGGGGGCCAAGGCGGTGCGATCGCCCGCCGACATTGGCCGCCGCGCGACCACTGCCTTTACCGCCGGGCTGCTGGGGATTTTTGCCGCCGCAGTGGTGTGGACGGCCTTGGCATGAGCGCATTGCTGGCATTTGAGGGCGTCAGTCTGGTGCTGGGCGGAGTGCGGCTGCTGGACCGGATCGACCTGCGCATCAGCGAGGGCGAACGGGTTGCTATTGTGGGGGAAAGCGGGTCGGGCAAGGGCTGGCTGTTGCGGCTGGCGGTCGGGCTGGCGGAGCCGGGTAGCGGCACGGTGCGGCTGATGGGGGTTGCGCTGGACGGCGCGGATACGGACCAGCGCCGCCTGTTGCGCGCGCGGTGCGGTCTGGCGATGCAGGGCGGGTCGTTGCTGGGCGATCTGACCGTCGAGGAGAATATGCGGCTGGCGCTGGGGCGCGGCGGCGGGCGCGACGCGCGGGCCGGGCGGCGGATCGACCGGCTGCTGCTGGAATATGGGCTGGAGCAGGCGGCGAGCATCCGTGCCGATATGCTGTCCATCGGTGAGCGGCGGCGGGCGGAACTGGCGCGCGCCTTCATGCGTGATCCTGACCTGCTGATTCTGGACGAGCCGTTCGAGGGCGCCTATGCGCGCGGCGCGGCACTGGAGGAACAGGTGCGGCGGCGGATCGTGCCACATGGCCGGGCGCTGCTGCTGCTGACACAGGATGCGGCGCTGGCGGGGCGATTGTGCGAGCGGGTGTATCGGCTGGAGGCTGGGCGGTTGGTGTGACGCCGCGTGTTCCCGCGCAGGCGGGAATCCATTTCAGAGGGACGGACTGGGTTCCCGCCTGCGCGGGAACACGCGGGGTTGTTCAGCAGGGCGCGGCCGTGACCTTGCCCGATACGGCGTCCTCTACAAAGGCCGCGACCGCCTGCTCGATCGCGCCCTGAAATGCCGCAGCCCGTGCCGTGCCTGCTGCCGAGGCGATCGGACGGGTGGCGCAATAGCGGCCGGTCCAGACCGCCTTGCCCTGCGCCACCTGGGTCACGTCGAAGGCGATGACAGCCTCAGCAACGCCAGCGCCGGTCACTTCCTCGAACCGGTCGAGCGTGGCCACGACCCGGCGGTCGGCGGCGAGCGACAGGTCCGGTCCGGTGACGGCGGCAAAGCGGGTGCGCAGCCCGGCGACCAGCGCGCGGGCGAGCATGGTGGCGGGTGGTTCTTCCCAGAACAGGGTCGCGGCCTGCCGGATTTCGCCGGGCGTGGCGGCATCGACATAGGCGTAGCGCAGCCCGCCGCTGAGGCCTCGCGCCTGTACCGGGGCGACCGCCAGCGTCGGCGCAGGCTGGACCGGGCCGGAGGTGAAGCGAGGCGAAACACGCATGGTGACAGGGGCGTCGCCACCCTTCAGCGCGGCGCAGGCCGGGAGCATCAGGAGCGAGAGGATCGAGGCGAGGCGCATCATTTCTTTCCTCCCGGCGGTGGCGGATCGGCGTAGCGCTGGCCCCGGATCGCGAAGGTCGGGTCGCCCGCCAACCTTTCGCTGAGGTTTCCAAGGCTGGCGCTGGTGCGTTCCAGATTGGCGCTGGTGGCGATCAGCGAGGCGGAGGCGCCTTCGAGGATCATCCGCGCCTCGCTGGCGCTGCCCTTCCCTTCGGCCAGCAGTCCGGCGATGCTGCTCTGGTTCTGCGCGACCATCGCCTGGGTTTCGCGCAAGATGCCGTTCAATGCGGCGATGTCGATTTCCGACGCGCGGCCGGTCGCCTTGCGGACGTGGGAGAGGGTCAGCGCAATGTCGCCCTGCCCCGGCGTGAAGCTTCGGTCGAGCTGGGTGCTGAGCGAGTTCAGGGCGGCGAGGGTTTCGGTGGCGTTGCGGGCGACCTGCGCCATGTCGACCGCGCTGCCCGATCCATCGCCCTGCAACATGGTGGACAGCCGCTGCGCCATGGCGTTGGCGGTGCGGGCGACGGCAGCGGCTTCGCCGATTGCGATCGAGGCGGTTTCGAACAGGTCGGCGGGGCGGCGGCATCCGGCGATGGCGTCTGCGCTCTGTGGCCCGGCGATGCTGTCGCAGCCATAGGCGCGGCGGGCGGTGGCGCATTGGGTGGTGGCGGTTTCCAGCGCGACCAGTTCGATGCGCGGGGCCGTCAGCGGATTGGCGGCGGCAACGGTGGCGAAGGCGCAGGGCGATGGCCGCCAGTCCTTTGCCACGCCCATATGGACCGCGAAGGTGCGGCTGGCACCATCCAGCTCGACCGAGCGAACCTGTCCGATAGGGGCGCCGCGAAAATAGACCTGAACGCCGGGGGAAACACCCTCGACATCGTCGAGCGTCGTGGCGATGACCCGCTGGCGGAAGAAGGGATCAGGGACCAGCGCCAGTATTGCGACCAGCGCGACGGCGAGGATCGCGGCCCCGACGCCCCATCTGATCTGCGTTGCTGCGTCCGGCGTCATCAACCCCTCCCCTGCCGGTCACAACAGACCCGCGCGGGGGTCTTGTCAAGCAGGATCGGATGGGCCGAAGCCGCCACCGCCGGGGGTTTCGATGACGAATATATCGCCTGCCTGCATATTCGCGGTAGCGGTATGGCCGAGCGGTTCGATGCGCCCGTCCGCCCGTTCGATCGCGTTGCGGCCGGGGCTACCCGGCGCGCCGCCAGCCACGCCGAAGGGCGGGACGATGCGGCGGTTGGAGAGAATACCGGCGGTCATATCCTCCAGAAAACGGATGCGCCGGATCGCGCCGTCGCCGCCCTTGTGAAAGCCCAGCCCGCCGGAGCCGGGGCGGATCGAAAATTCTTCCAGCAGCACCGGGAAACGGGTTTCGAGGATTTCGGGATCGGTCAGGCGGCTGTTGGTCATATGGGTCTGCACCACCGCCGCGCCGTCGAAGTCGGGACCGGCGCCGGAGCCGCCCGCGATCGTCTCATAATATTGGTGGCGGGCATTGCCGAAGGTCAGATTGTTCATCGTCCCCTGCGCGCCTGCCATGACACCCAATGCGCCGAACAGCGCGTCGGTGACGACCTGGCTGGTTTCGACATTGCCGGCGACCACGGCGGCGGGATGGCGGGGGCGGAGCATCGAGCCTTCGGGGACAATGATGGTGATGGGCTTCAGGCACCCGTCATTCATCGGCACCGCCTCGTCGATCAGGGTGCGCACGACGTAGAGGACGGCGGCGCGGACGACCGAGACGGGGGCGTTGAAATTGCCGGGAAGCTGGGCCGACGATCCGGTGAAATCGACGGTGGCGGAACAGGTCGCGTGATCAACCCGGACAGTGACCTGGACAATAGCACCATTGTCCATCGCGTAGCTGAATTGGCCGTCGGACAGGCGGGTGATGAGGCGGCGGACGGCGGCTTCGGCCTGGTCCTGGACATGGGCCATATAGGCAGCGACGGTGGCCGGGCCATAATCATTACTTATCCGTAACAATTCTTGACTGCCCCGCGCGCAGGCGGCGATCTGGGCGGTGAGATCGGCGATATTCTGGTCGATATTGCGCGCGGGCCATGGTCCCGACGCCAGCAGCGCGCGTATATCGGCTTCGCGAAACATGCCGCGATCGACCAGCAGCATATTGTCGAGGATGACGCCCTCTTCCTCAACCGATACGCTGCCCGGTGGCATCGATCCGGGGGTGATGCCACCAATATCGGCATGATGGCCGCGCGCCGCGACATAATAAGACGGGGCGGCATCGCTGCCAGTAAACACCGGCATGACGACGGTGACGTCGGGCAGATGGGTGCCGCCATCATAGGGCGCGTTGAGGGCATAGACGTCGCCCGGCTGCATTCCGCGTCCGTCGATCGGTTGCCCGTCCGGCTTGGTCCCGCGCCGCGCCATGATCGTGCGGATACTGTCGCCCATGCTGCCCAGATGGACCGGCATGTGCGGGGCGTTGGCGACGAGATTGCCCGCCGCATCGAACAGCGCGCAGGAAAAATCCAACCGTTCGCGGATATTGACCGAGGAGGCACTGTTCTGAAGCGCGGCCCCCATTTCCTCGGCGATCGCCATGAACAGCCCGCCCATGACTTCGAGCCGGACGGGATCGACGGTGCTGGCGTCGCCGGTCTGCGGCGCGGGGCGTGGGGTGTGGCGGGTGAGGATCAGATTGCCGATCGCGTCGAGCCGGGCGCGCCAGCCCGGTTCGACGGCGGTGGTCGAGACAGGATCGATGATCAGCGCTGGGCCGTCGATGACGCTGGTGAGGGCAAGGCCCGCGCGGTCGTGGACCGGGGCGGTTTCGCCTGCATAGTCGATATGAGCCAGTGGTGGCGCGGGTTGCGCGGCGATGGTGGCGATCGCGCTCATCGCTTCGCTGGTGTCGGCAATCGCCTCGACACGGGCCATGTCGATGAGGATGCGGCCCTGTCCGGCAAAACCGAAGCGGGCGCTGTGCCGGGTCAGGAAATCGGCGCGCATCGCCTCAATGTCCGCCAGCGGCACATCGAACAGGCTGTCGGTCCCGTCATAGCGCAGCCGCAACAGCGTTTCGATCCGGTCGGCCTGGGGCAGGTCGGCGCGGGCGTCTGCGGCGAGGACGGCGAGCGCCTGATCGAGTTGCGCCATATTCTGCGCGTCGAGCGGCAAGGCCAGCGTGCGCTCCCGCACCGCGCGGCGATCGGCCAGCCCCATACCATAGGCGGACAGCACCCCGCCCAGCGGATGGATCATCACCCGGTCCATGCCGAGCGCATCGGCGACCAGACAGGCATGTTGCCCCCCTGCCCCGCCGAAGCTGGCGAGGGTGTAGCGCGTCACATCATGGCCGCGCGCGACCGAGATGCGCTTGATCGCATTGGCCATGCTGGCGACGGCGACGGCGATAAAGCCCTGCGCGGCGTCGCGCACGGTCAGGGTGAGGCCGGTTTCGACCTGCACCTGCGCGCAGATGGCGGCGATGCGGGTTTGCGCCGCGGCGGGATCGAGCGGCTGGTCGCCGTTCGGGCCGAACAGGCTGGGGAAATGATCGGGCTGGATCTTGCCGAGCAGCAGGTTGCAGTCGGTGATGGTGAGCGGCCCGCCGCGCCGGTAGCAGGCCGGCCCTGGCACCGCCCCCGCCGATTCCGGGCCGACGCGAAAGCGGCCATCGACGAAGCTGCAGATCGAGCCGCCGCCCGCCGCGATGGTGTGGATGCGCATCATCGGCGCGCGCAGACGGACGCCCGCGACCCGCGCCTCATTGTCGCGCTCATAGGCACCGGCATAGTGCGACACATCGGTCGATGTGCCGCCCATGTCGAAACCTATGACTTCGCGGAAACCGGCCTGCTCTGCGGTGCGGGCAAGGCCGACAATCCCGCCCGCCGGGCCGGACAATATCGCATCCTTGCCCCGGAACAGGCTGCCGTCGATCAGACCGCCGCTCGACTGCATGAATAGCATGTCGGCCTGATCGCCCAGCGCGTCACGCAGGCCATCGACATAGGCGCGCAGCACGGGCGAGAGATAGGCATCCGCCAACGTGGTGTCGCCGCGCCCGATCAGCTTAATGAGGGGGGCGACATCATGGCTGGTCGAAATCTGGGTGAAGCCGATATCGGCGGCGATCGCAGCGATCGCCTGTTCATGCGCCGGATAGCGATAGCCGTGCATCAGGACGATGGCGATGGCGCGCAGACCGCTGTCATAGGCCGATTGCAGCGCAGAGCGGGCCGCGTCCTGGTCCAGTGGGGTCAGCACCGTGCCATCGGCCATGAGCCGTTCGTGCATTTCCGCCACCTGCGCATATAGCGGGTCGGGCAGGATGATGTGCCGGGCGAACAGCTCTGGCCGATCCTGATAGCCGATGCGCAGCGCGTCGCGGAAGCCGCGCGTGATGGCGAGAAGCGTCGGTTCACCCTTGCGCTCCAGCAGGGCGTTGGTGGCGATGGTGGTGCCGATCCGCAACGAACAGGGTGGGATTGGTCCCTCGCCCGCCCCGGTCAGCCGCCGCACCGCCTCCACCGCCGCGTCGGCATAGCGTTCCGGGTCGCTGGACAGCAATTTGGCGGTGTGCAGCCGCCCGTCAGGGTCGCGCGCCACCACATCGGTAAAGGTGCCGCCGCGATCGATCCAAAATTGCCAGTCCATGGCGCGGGTGATGGCCCTGCGGCGGGCCGATGGCAAGAGCGTGGACTTGCACATGATTGGAACATATAAAGAACATCATGGTCCAAATATCCACCCGTCAAAAACTCGAAATCCTCGCCGATGCGGCCAAATATGATGCGTCCTGCGCCTCGTCCGGCTCCACGAAGCGCGATTCGCGCGGGGGCAAGGGGATCGGATCGACCGAGGGCATGGGGATATGCCATGCCTATGCGCCGGACGGACGTTGCATATCGTTGCTCAAGATATTGCTAACCAATAGCTGCATTTTCGACTGCCATTATTGCATCAACCGCCGGTCGAGCGATGTGCGGCGCGCGCGCTTCACGGTGCAGGAGGTGGTCGACCTGACGCTCAGCTTCTATCGGCGCAATTATATCGAGGGGCTGTTTCTCTCGTCGGGCATCATCGCTTCGTCCGACTATACGATGGAGCAGATGGTGGCGGTGGCCCGCAGCCTGCGTGAGGAGCATGATTTTCGCGGCTATATCCACCTTAAGACCATTCCCGACGCTGACCCTGAACTGTCGCATCAGGCAGGGCTGTTTGCCGATCGTCTGTCGATCAATGTCGAACTGCCGACCCAGGCGGGGCTGGAACGGCTGGCCCCGGAAAAGGATGGCGGGCGGATCGAGGGCGCGATGGCGGGGATGCGCAGCGCGATGGAGGATATGGGCGAGGCGCGGCGCAAATATCGCCACGCGCCGCGCTTTGCCCCTGCCGGCCAATCGACCCAGATGATCGTGGGCGCGGACGATGCCAGCGACAGCGCTATCATCAACCGCGCGAGCAGCCTTTATGACCGGCACCGGTTGCGCCGCGTCTATTATAGCGCCTTTTCGCCGATCCCGTCGCCGAGCGCCGTATTGCCGCTCAAGCGGCCGCCATTGCTGCGCGAACATCGGCTCTATCAGTCGGACTGGATGATGCGCTTTTACGGCTATGCGGCCGACGAAGTGGCGAGTGCGACCGATCCGGTGACGGGATGCTTGCCGCTCGACATCGACCCCAAACTGGCCTGGGCGCTGCGGCATCGCGGGATTTTCCCGGTCGATGTGAACCGCGCGCCACGCGAAATGCTGCTGCGCGTGCCGGGGTTGGGGGTGAAGGCGGTCAACCGCATCCTCGCCAGCCGCCGCCATCGCCGGTTGCGGCTGGACGATGTGGCGCGGCTGACGACGTCGATCAAGAAGCTGCGGCCTTTCCTGATCGCCAGCGACTGGCGACCGGTGCAACTGGCCGATCAGGCGGACCTGCGTCGCCAGATGACCCCTGCCCCCGCCCAGCTCGATCTTTTTTCATGAAAAAGACGCATTTTGCGGTTGATCGCGGGGATGGTTCGTGAAACTCTCAGGGTCAGGTCATCCAAGGGGGTCAGGGTCTTGGCGGCAATGTTCGACAGTCATGCCATGGGCAGCCGCAATGTCGGCTTCGCAAAGCGCATCAGCACGCATCTGGCGGCGGCGCTTGTCACCTTCTGCCTGTTGCAGATATTCATCGTCGCCAAGATGGGCGGATCGCTGGTGCTGCATCTGGGCATCATCGTCGCGATCGGCGGCTTTGCCGTGGCGGCGCGCGGGCTGGAGCGACGCTGGCAGATGCTGGAACGAAGCGACCTGTCGCACAGCGGACTGGCGCTGCGGTTCCGCCGCGACCTGCTCCAGTTGTGGGTTGCCAGCCTGCTCGGCGCGATGCTGTGGATACCAGTCGCGATCATCTTCCGCTTCCTGTTCAGCTGACACGGACCCATTTGCCGGTCCCATCGTTCTCCTCCCCATATCTGGAGGAGACATTGCCATGGCCAACACCACGATTTTCGACCGTCTGAAACAGGATCATGATGCGCATCGCCAGCTGTTCGCCAAAATGGCGGACGCGAAGGACGATGCCGACCGGCTGAAAAAGCTGTTCGACCAGTTCAAGGTCGAGGTGTCGGCTCATGCCGCGGCCGAGGAAGAAACGCTCTACGCCACCATGTTGTCGCGCCCGGACCTGCGCGAGGATGCGCAGCATAGCGTGTCCGAGCATAAGGAAATCGACGATTATCTGGAAGAATTGGACGAGTTGAAATTCGACGGCGAGGCGTGGCGCAAGAAATTTGCGAAGATGAAGGAACGCTACCTCCACCATATCGAGGAGGAAGAGGAAGAGATGTTCCCGACCGCCGCCGAGGATTTGACAGCGGACGAAGAGAAAAAGCTTGGGGCGCTCTTCGCCAAGCGCAAGCCCGCCGAACTGGCCCGCGCCGAGGCTGACAGCTAAAAACGCCATGTATCGCGCGTCGCTGGCCGCCCCGGATGATTTTGACGGCTGGCGGGCGGCGGCGCGTGGCCTGGCTTTGTCCGGGGTCGATCCGGTCGATATCGTGTGGCAGGTCGGGGACGAGAGCGGCGACCTGTTCGCCAGCGATGCGCCTGCGCCGGTCGCGGCGCAGGCGGCTTTCGCGGTGCCGCGCGCCTTTGTCGATCTGGCACAAAGCGCGATCCTGCATCGCGATCCGCAGCGTTTTTCGCTGCTCTACGCGCTGCTGGTGCAGCTGCGCGACCGGCCCGGCACGATGGAGGACAAGGCCGATCCGCTGCTCCGCCGGATCGAGGGGCTGGCCAAGGCGGTGCGGCGCGATATCCACAAGATGCGCGCCTTCGTACGGTTTCGCGCGCTGGAGGATGCGGACGGCACGCGCTTTGTCGCCTGGTTCGAGCCGGAGCAGCATATCGTGCGCGCCAATGCCGGCTTTTTCGTGCGACGCTTTGCGACGATGCGCTGGTCGATCCTGACGCCGGAAGCGAGCATCCACTGGGATGGCGAGACGTTGACGCAGGGGCCAGGCGCAGCACGTGGCGACGCACCGGGGGACGACCCGGTGGAGGAGATATGGAAGGGCTATTATGCAGCCATCTTCAACCCCGCACGGCTGAAAGTGGGCGCGATGCTGTCCGAAATGCCGAAAAAATATTGGCGCAACCTGCCCGAAGCGGCGCTGATTCCCGCGCTGGTCGCGGGCGCACAGGCGCGCGAGGCAGCGATGATCGCCACCGCCCCTGCCCCCGCCAAACGGCCCGGCAACGCGATGGCCGCCTGGACCGCGCTGCGCGAGGACGCGCGCGGCTGCACCCGCTGCCCGCTACACGGCCCCGCGACCCAGACCGTGTTTGGCGAGGGGCCGGTCGATGCGCCCCTGCTGTTCATCGGCGAGCAGCCGGGCGATCAGGAGGATCTGGCCGGGCGGCCCTTCGTCGGTCCGGCGGGGCAATTGTTCGACGCCGCGCTGGCGGAGGCCGGGGTGGATCGGGCGCGGGCCTATGTCACCAATGCGGTCAAGCACTTCAAATATGAGCCGCGCGGCAAGCGCCGCATCCACCAGACCCCGCAGACGGGCGAGGTGCAGGCGTGCCGATGGTGGCTGGAACAGGAACTGGCGCTCGTACGTCCGCGCGTGATCGTGGCGCTGGGCGCAACCGCGGCGCGCGCCCTGCTAGGCAAGGCGGTGGCGATCGGCAAGGTACGAGGTGCCGCGATCCCGCTGGCGGACGGCGCGGAAGCCTGGGTCACGGTGCATCCAAGCTATTTGCTGCGGCTGCCCGACGCGGCCAAAGCGGCGAAGGAGCGGGCGCGGTTTGCGGCGGAGTTGCGCCTTGTAGGAGAGCGGGTGCGGGGGTTGGGGTGAAAGGATTGCATGGGGTGGATGCGGACAGGCTGCTTTGGGGGCGAAACCGGCGTTAATAGCCGTTGTAAACTGCCCAACATCAACGACTGCGTCGCCCATGTGACGAACAAAGGCATTACGAAGCCCGTCGATGTGGCTTTGCCACTTCGTGCGATCCTCGTTCGGATCGACGCCATCAGCCTCAAATAGCCAATTCACAAACTGGTCGGCTGTTACTGTTCCGCTTGCGGGCAGGAAGTCTGTAACATGCAAAGGCCGATCGTTGACGACTGCTCCACACCAACCTCGCTCAACGCAGACCTCATGCATTAACGCATCAAATGGCTCTCGGTTTTGCATCTGTTTATATTAGCAGGTCGGTCGTCTCGTGTCTGCTTTCAGAAACCAAGCTATCTACTCCAAGCGGCAACAAATGGTCGCCAGCGGACGCTCCCCCTCTTCCAACTGCGCCTAACCGCACTGCGTGCGGCAAGGCTTCATATCCTTCTCCCCGGCGGGGAGAAGGAAGCGGCGCGCGCGCCTCTACACCAGCCCCAATTTCGCCAGTTCCCCCAACATCGCGGCTGGCATGGCCGCGGTGGCATCCTCTTCCCCCTCGCCCAGATCGCGCGGGGCGTCCTCCGCCGCCAGATAGCGCCAGCCTTGATGGGCGCGCTTTGGCAGGGGGTGGACGGGGATCAGCGTCGGTTCGAGCCTGATCCAGTGGCGGCCCTGCCCGGTTTCGGCGAAGCCAAGGATCGGGCTGCGGCCGATGATGCGGTGGCCGTGGATCCAGTAGAGCGACCCGCCCGCCATTTCCTCGACCCGCTTGGGCAGATAGCGGGTGGTCAGCCGCGCTTCATCGGCATGGCTTTCCAGCCAGGCTTTTAAGGTGGCGGGGCTTTCGCTCTGGAAGGCGATCTTGGTGATGTGCAGCGGCATGGCGGCGATCTGGGGACGGCGTGGCCGGGGTTCAACGCAGGAACAGAGTAGCTAGCCCCAGGAAGCTGAAAAAGCCGAGTGAATCGGTCATCATCGTCACGAACACGGCGGAGGACACGGCGGGATCGACATTATTGCGTTCCAGCGTGATCGGCACCAGCACCCCCGCCAGCCCCGCGACCAGATTATTGGTCAGGATCGCCGCGCCGAACACCAGCGACAGGTCCATCCGCCCGTAAATCACATAGGAGCCGATGCCGATCAGCGTCCCCAGCGTCGCGCCATTGGTGGCGGCGATGCGGAATTCGCGTCCGATCATCCGCGCGGTGTTGGAACTGGTCAGCTGATTGGTGGCGAGCGCGCGCACGACCACGGCCAGCGTCTGCGTCCCCGCATTGCCGCCCATGCCCGACACGATGCCCATCAAAGCGGCCAGCATCGCGAACCGCTCGATCGTCCCTTCAAACAGGCCGACGACCGAGGCCGCGAGCATGGCAGTGCCAAGGTTCACGACTAGCCAGGTGAGGCGCGCGCGCACCGTCATCAGGATCGGCTCGTTAATGTCGCCCTCACCCGCGCCGGACAGGCGAAGGATATCCTCGCCCGCTTCTTCGGAGATGATGTGGACGACGTCATCGACGGTGATCATGCCGACCAACCGCCCGCTGCCATCGACCACGGCAGCGGAGATGAGCGCATATTTCTGGAAGCGCAGCGCGACTTCCTCCTGATCCATATCGACCGGGATCAACGTCTGTTCGCGCTTCATAAGGTCAGCCATGGCGACGCTGCGCGGACAGGTGAGTATCCAGCTGAGCTGGCAATAGCCGATCGGCCGATGCTTGGCATCGACGACGTAGATTTCCCAGAAATCGGTGGTCAGGTCGCCATGGTCGCGCAGATAGTCGATCACCTGACCCACGGTCATATGTTCAGGCACCGCGACCAGATCGCGCTGCATCAGGCGGCCGGCGGATTCCTCCGGGTAAGACAGTGCGCTTTCGATCGCGGCGCGATCTTCCGGGTCGAGTGCCTCAAGGACGGCCTGCTGATCGGCATCGTCCATATCCTCGATCATGGCGACGGCGTCGTCAGTATCGAGTTCGGACGCGAATTCGGCGACCTGTTCGGGCGCGAGATCGCCGATCAGATCGTCGCGGACATAGTCGTTGAGTTCGGACAGGACTTCCGCGCCGACCAGATCGCCCAGCGCCGCAGCGACTTCGCCGCGCCGGTCGGCAGGCGTCAGTTCCAGAAGGTCGGCAATGTCGGCGGGGTGCAACGGCGAGACAAGTTCGCGCGCACGTTCGGCGTCGCCTTCCTCCACCGCGTCCAGCACGGCGGAGACGAATTCTGGCTTTAGCCGGTCATCCTCATCATGGCGCGATTCTGCCGCGGCAGCGATCGCTTCGTCTGCGTCATCCCCGTCCAACAGGGGCTGGGCTGTGTCGCCGCGCTCGCTCATGGCGCCCCCTACTGTCCGGTTCCTGTTGCATTGCGATCCTTTCGCCCATGCACAATATAATTGCAATGGCGCAGAGGGACCGGAAGCCCAAAACACGGGCTTCCATCATGACTTGCAGCCTCTATATGGGTGCCAGCACTAACCCATCCCCCCAATGAGAGGATTTTTCATGGCTGACGATACCCTGACCCTTAGCCTCGACAGTGGCGGCGACGTCGTCATCAAGCTGCGGCCCGACCTGGCCCCCGGCCATGTCGAGCGCATCACCACGCTGGCCAAGGACGGTTTCTACGACGGCGTCGTGTTCCACCGCGTCATCCCCGGCTTCATGGCGCAGGGCGGCGACCCGACCGGCACCGGCATGGGCGGATCGAAGCTGCCCGACATCAAGGCCGAGTTCAGCCGCGAAAAGCATATCCGTGGCGTCTGCTCGATGGCGCGTTCGTCCAACCCGAACAGCGCCAACAGCCAGTTCTTCATCTGCTTTGACGATGCCACCTTCCTGGACGGTCAGTACACCGTCTGGGGCGAAGTGACGTCGGGCATGGAACATGTCGACGCGCTGCCCAAGGGCGAGCCGCCGCGTACGCCGGGCAAGATCGTCAAGGCGACCGTCGCCTGATTGGCTGAAAGGCTGAACAAAAGGCCCGCCTCCAGAGCATGGAGGCGGGCCTTTTTGTTTGGGCGATGACATCAGCTATCACCGTTCGTCCCCCGCCTTCGCGGGGGCAGGCTCTGAGTAGACGCTGAGCGAAGTCGAAGCGGCATATCGAAGGACAAGCGCCACATGCTTCGATACGCGCCTTCGACAGGCTCAGTCTCTACTCAGCACGAACGGCGGTTGGTAAACTCAACGCAACGCCATTAACGCCCGCCCGCCATCCCGTCGGTCGCGGAAACGGCCTGTGCCGCCTCTGCCCCATTGCCCGCCGCCTCGACAACCGGCGCGGTGTAAGGCCCGATCCTCTCGATATGCCAGCGGCGCTGTTCGGCGGTTGAGCCGGGGACGTCGTTCACCCGGCGCAATATCACCTGGCGCAGCGCGTACCAGGGCTTGCCATT
The DNA here is from genome assembly GCF_057809055.1 of Sphingobium sp. FG58. Classification (NCBI taxonomy): domain Bacteria; kingdom Pseudomonadati; phylum Pseudomonadota; class Alphaproteobacteria; order Sphingomonadales; family Sphingobiaceae; genus Sphingobium; species Sphingobium sp. FG58. The sequence continues at coordinate 26,636 of NZ_JBMDJF010000006.1, forward strand.
GGCGGCCAGGCGTCCGTAAATCTGCACCGGCACGCTGACATAGAGCGATCCTGCCGCCCCCTCCGGTTCGCTGGGTGCGCCGATATTGGCGTGAATTTCGCTGAAGCCCCGGAAGCGCGCGGCGAAATGGGCGTCGTCCTGCTGGCCGATCGCGCCGGTGGGGTTCCACAGATCCTGTGCGTCCTCGAACCGTTTTTCCTCCAGCAGGCCATAATAGCCCTGCACCACCTGCGCCGCGCCCTGCCCACTGTCGGGGTCGATCGTGCCTTCCGCCAGCGGGGTGCGGTCATCGGGGAGGCCGCCCGGTGTTCCGGGGGCTGGCGGAGTGAGTGGTTCCATGACCGCCATCGCTTCGGCGCGGACGTTATTTTCCACCTGCACCGCATTGGCGCCATTGGCGAGATTATTAATCGCGCTCTCCTCCCGCCCGTCGCAGGCCGCGACGAGCAGGAGGGAGAGCAAAGCGGTGGCCTGTACCGGACCCCGCATCAGTCAGGGCGTTCCTGCCGCGAGGCACCGGGCGCGCGTGAGCGGACGGCACGTTCGGACGGGGCCGGACGGGCGCTCCAGTCGCGCTGCGGACGGGGCTGGTTCATTTGCGGACGCGTCTGGGGCTGGCGCAGGCCCGGCTGGGGCGTTGGGCGCACTGCGTCATTGCCGCGCCAGTTGCCACGACCGCGCGGGGAGTCCGTCCCCTGCGGCGGACGGGGGCGATTGGTCCAGTTCTGGCCATTGCCGGGCTGGCCATCGCGGCCCTGCCAGCGCCCATCTCGATCATCCCGGCCATCGCGACCGTCACGATCGCGGCCGCGCCATTGGCCATAGTTGCGGTCGTCCCGTCGATCATCGCGACGCTCTGCCCGGCGGCCTTCCCAATAGCGGCGCTGACCGTCATTCCAGCGCTGTCGGCGTCCGGCGCGGTCGTACACATAGTAGCCGGTGCCCGGATAATAATAATTATCATACCAGCCATTATAGAGGCCGGGCTGATAATAGCCGGTCGGGCCATAATAACCGTCGCCATAATAGCCGCCACCGCCATAATAACCGGTGCCGACACTCACGCCGCCATATCCATAGCCATCATCATAAGCGCAGCCGCCCAGTGCCAGCGCGCCTGCCAGTCCCATCACGGCCAGAATCCGATGTCGGAAGCCCGTCATCGTCTTTCTCCTCTTCTCCATCTGATCATGGCGTAACGCCCGGCGGTTGAATTGGTTGTGAATGGATTTGGGGCGCTGCGTCCAGCGTTTATCGCAGGTTCAGATAAGCCGGGTTTTGTTCATCGGGGCGACAGAAAGCGTGTTGTTTCCGTCACATAATCGCCTTTTGCCCGATTTTTATGATCCGTTCAGGAAACCTTCGGACAGGGCCGGTCATTTATCCCCCGTCGCCTGAGCCGCTTGCAGCGCTCGTTCGTGCGACCCGGCGGGTCCACACCGTCGCACCAATCCACAACAGAAAAAGGGTCATACCCATGAAGACACTGCTTTTGACGGCAGTTGCTGCCGCGTCCTTCGTTCCTGCCGCCATGGCCCAGGATCAGGCTGGTTCCCCCAGTCGCATCGAGCCTTATGTCGGCGTGATGGGCGGCGTGCATAATTTCGACAGCGAAACCGGCAAGGAAGGCATCCCGCCGGTCGGCTATAAGGGCCGCATGGTCGAAGGCGTCGCAGGCGTGAACTATAATGTCGCAGGCCCGCTGGTCGTCGGCGTCGAAGGCACCGCGTCCAAGGGCGTGTCGGGCGATATCGACTGGGAATATGGCGCGGCAGGCCGGGTCGGCGTGAAGGCGGGCAAGGACAGCCTGATCTTCGGCAAGGTCGGTTATAAATGGGTCAATTTCGACGCGCTTGGCCCCGATAGCCCGGACTATCATGGGACCACCTATGGCGCGGGCGTCGAATTGTCGGCCGCAGACATGGGCGGTTCAGCCGCCAGCAGCAACATCCGTTTCCGGGTTCAGGCCGACACGATGGGCAATTTCCGATCGATCCGCCCGATGGCTGGTGTCGTCACGAAGTTTTAAAAGGTTTGGCGGGCTGTAACGGCCCGCCCCACCGGCCAATCCCCGACCAGGGTCCACCCTGATCAGGGACTGGGGTCCGGGACGGCGCATTGGACTGCCGCCGTCCCGGATTCGCCCCCCTAGCCGCTGTTCCGCAGTGCCGTTGCGATTGCGTTGATCGACAGTTCGATGCCTTCCTTGATGCGCGGATCATCCTCACCCGCGCGATGGCGCTTCAAAAGTTCTACCTGGAGCAGATTGAGCGGCTCGATATAGGGTAGCCGCAAGCGGATAGAGGTTTCCAGCGTCGGATTCTTTTCCAGCAGGCGGCTCTGCCCGGTCACGGCGAGCAGTCCGTCATGGGTCTGCGCCCAACCCTCGCGGATGCGGCCGAACAGCCGTTCGGCCGGTGCCTGATCCTCCACCAGCGGCAGATAATGGGCCGCGATGCCAAGGTCCGACTTGGCGAGTACCATTTCCAGATTGCCCATCGCGGATTTCAGGAACGACCAGCTTTGCGCCATGTCGGTGAGCAGCGCCTTGTCCTCGAACGCGGCGATCGCATGGCCCACGCCGTACCAGCCCGGCAGCATCACCCGCGCCTGCGCCCAGCTGAATACCCAGGGAATGGCGCGCAAATCCTCGATTGCCGTGCTTTTGGTGCGGCTGGCAGGACGGGAGCCGATCTTGAGGCCGGAGATTTCCTGGATCGGCGTAAGCTGCCGGAAAAATTCCTTGAACCCCTCCGTGCCGTAAACCAGATCGCGATAGGCGTTGAAGGCGTTTTTGGACAGCTCGTCCATCGCGCCTGCAAAACGCGCGGCATCCTTGTCCGAAATCCCCTCCGGCTCCAGACTGGCGAGCAGGGTCGCGCTGGTCATCGCCTCCAAATTGGTCATGGCGACATCGCGCGAACCGAATTTCGCCGCGATCATCTCGCCCTGTTCGGTGATGCGGATGCGCCCCTGCACCGTGCCTCTGGGTTGCGCCTGGATCGCGGCGAAGGCGGAGCCGCCGCCGCGCCCGACAGCGCCGCCGCGGCCGTGGAACAGCTGCATCGCTGCGCCGGCATCGGCAAAGACCGGCTCCAGCGCCTTGCTCGCCTTGAACAGGCTCCAGGTCGACGTGATGTAGCCGCCATCCTTGTTACTGTCCGAATAGCCGATCATCACTTCCTGATGCCCGCGCTGCTTCACCACCCCGGCAATTTCGGGCAGGCCGAAATAGGCGGACATGATTTGCGGCGCGGCCTCAAGGTCGGCGATGGTTTCGAATAGCGGGATCGACATGATCGACGCCTGCGGCGGCGCGCCATCGACACCGGCGCGCCACAGCCCCGCTTCCTTGAGCAGGATGTTGACCTCCAGCAGGTCCGACACGCTTTCCGCCTTGGAAATGATATAATGGGTGATGCAGGCGGGCCCGTAGATGCGGTGCGCTTCGGCAGCGGCGTGGACGATCGCCAGTTCGGATGCGGTCTCCTCCGAATAATCGGCAAAGCGCGACCCCAGCGGGCGATTGTTCGCCAGTTCCCGGCGCAGCAGCGCGATGCGGGCATATTCGTCGAGCGCGGCATAGTCCGGCTCGACCCCCGCGACTTTCAGCAGTTCGGCGACGACGCGCTGATGCACATCGCTATTCTGGCGCATGTCGAGCGTGGCGAGATGGAAGCCGAACGTTTCGACCGCGCGGATCAGGCGGCCAAGCGCGCCCCCGCTCGCCAGTGCGCCATTGCCCTCGCTCGCCAGACCCTGCGCCACGGTGACGAGATCGCGGCGGAAATCGGCGGGGCTGGCATAGGCCGCCCCTTTAAGGCTGGAGGGGCGCGGCGGCTGGCCACCGGTCAGCGTCGCATAGGTCGCGGCCAACCGGGCGTAGATGCCCGAAATGGCGCGACGATAGGGTTCGTCCTGACGGCTGGGCGATGCGTCACCGCTGGCGTCGGCAATGTCCAGCACCGCCTGGGGCACATGGGCGAGTTCGGTCGAGAGCGAGAGTTCAGCGCCCAGCGCATGGAGCGAATCGAGATAATAGGCGAGCGCCGCCTGCGCCCCGCGCTTGAGCGCGAACTCCAACTGGGGCGCCTGCACGAAGGGATTGCCATCGCGGTCGCCGCCGATCCAGCTGCCCACGCGCAGGAAACTTTGCGGGCGGGCGCCCAGCACCCGCTCCCACCGGGCATAGAGTGCGGGCAGCACCGGCAGGAAGGTGTCGCGGAAATAGGCGAGGACATTGTCGATCTCATCCGCGACGAACAATTTTTCGCGGCGCAGCGGGCGGGTCTGCCACAGCAGGGCGATCTGGCGGAAGATCGCCTCGTCCAGATTTTCGCCATCGTCCGTCTCTTCGCGGCCCGCATCCTTGAGCAGCATCAGGTCGGCGATGCGGTTCTTGTGATCGATCATGCTCTTGCGCCGCACCTCGGTCGGGTGGGCGGTGAGGACGGGGACGATCAGCGAGTGCGACAACAGACCCAGCACGGCGTCGCGATCAATGCCATGCGAATCCAGCCGGGCGATGGCCGACGCGACATCGGCCCCCGGTTCGGCCGCGATCCCCTGCCGGTCCTCCGCCAGATTGGCGAGCATCGAAAAGAGCATGAAACCGCGCACGAAATTGAGCGTGTCGTCGAGGCTGAGCGCATCCAGCCCGGTGTCGACAAAGTCCGCCCCCTGAATCCCCCGCGCCCGATCGACCGAGGCGGAGCGGATATATTCGGTCTGGCGATAAAGGCTTTCCCCGCCATAGGCCCGGATCACGTCGCCCAGCAGGCGCCCCAGATAGCGAATGTCAGGGTTCTGCGTGATCGCAGGAGCGGACGGTGTGGAGGAGAGAGTCGCCATGGTAACGATGCTGCATTGCAACAGGGAATGGGTCAAGCAGTTCCCATCGCTTTGCAGCCGGGTTCAGGCCGCCTTGAGCGCCTCGATCAGGCGTCCGAACTCAGCCTGCACCTGTTCGACCCCTTGTCGCACGGCTGCGCCCTGCGCACGGGTCGTGGCGGCAGCCTGTGCCGAATGCCGCAGTGCATCGGAAATCGCATCGACCGCCTGATTGGTCGCGCCCGCATCCAGCGCGACCGAACGGGAAACGCGCTGAATATCCTCGACCGACGCAAGCTGTTGCTGGGCAGAGGATGCGGCCACCCCGATCGCCTCGACCAGACTGGCCAGAACAGTGTCGACCGACCCGACCAGCGCGAACGTCTGCTCCGCGGCCTGCTCGATACCGTCCGCGCGCGCCTGAATTTCGCGCGTGGTCTGGGCCGTCTGGGCGGCCAGCGCCTTGACTTCATTGGCGACGATCACGAAGCCGCGCCCCGCTTCCCCGGCGCGGGCCGCCTCGATCGTCGCGTTGAGCGCCAGAAGATTGGTCTGGCCGGTAATTTCCGCGATCAGCTTGGTGGCTTCGTTGACGCTGCCGACATGACGACGCAGATTATCATTGGCGTGGTGCGCGGCGGCCGACTGGCCACTGGCGGTTGCCGCCGATTCGCGGATGTCATAGGCGGTGCCGGTGAAAGCACCGATCGATGCGGTCAGTTCGTCAATGGTCGCGGTAATCGCCTGGGCCGACCCGGCGGTATCGCGTGCGCGCGCGGTTACGGTATCGACATGCCGCTGCTGCTCGTCGATCGTGCGCATCGTATCGTCGGCGCTATGTTCAAGCGCGGCGGCCGTTTCGAACAATCGGGTCACTAGCACGGCCATGGACCGCTCCAGCGCCTCCGCTATCACGCGCCCGTTGCGCCGCAATTCTTCCTGATGTCGCCGTTCCTCGGTCGCGACCTGATCGGCACTGGCTGCCAGTGCCTGCCGCGCGGCTTCAGCCTGCACCAGTGCGTCGCTGGCCTGCTGGGCGGCGGTGCGCGCTTCGTTTTCCGCATCGCGCGAGTGCCGGACCTGCTTGCGCAAAGCCCCATGCGCCGCCACCAGCCGCCATGCCAGCCAGCCCGACATGGCTAGGAATGTCAGGATGATGGCGGTCACGGCGGGCATGATCTGGCGCAACGCCTTGGCCCCGGCCGATGATCGGCGCCATTCCACCTGCCCCAGCACCTGGCCGGTAATATCCTTGACCCGAATCCCGTTTTCGGTGTCCCCGGTGGTGCCGACATTCCATTTCAGCGACAATTGATTGGTACGGCTCATATCCGCCAGAAGGGTCGCGTCGATCGGCTTGGTCAATACCAGATAGCGCAGATCCCCGGACGGCAGGCGGGCGACGTCTTTCCATGGCGTGATCGCGCGGACGGCCAGGATCACCGCTTGCCCCTGCAACCGGGCAAAACGCACGATCGCCTGACGCTCGCCCAGTGCGGCGCGATGGCTCTGCGGCAGCGCCGCCATCACATCATGCAAGACAGGCAGGGCCAGCGCTTGGTCCAGCGGCAGGCGGGGGGCGCGCCGGGGCAGTTCGCTGCCCGCCGCCGCCCAGACGGTGCGTCCACGAACATCAAGCACATAGGCATCGGCCACTTCGGTAGCGAGGTTGCTTTCGGCCCATTCCCTGTTGAATCCGCCATAAACATGGTCGACCGCATCGTCCCAGCGCGCCGACGCCATGACGGCATCGGCCAGTGCCGCGCGCTCACGCAGCAACGCGCCATTGACGACGCGATGGAGGTAGGCGTCGGCATTGCGTTCGATCTGGGCGCTGAGCAGGCCAAGGAGGATGGCGGTGCCGATTATGGCCAGCAGGATGACGCCGCCAAGCGGCACCATCGTGTCCCCTAAATTGTTGCTGCCCGCCAGCAATGCACGCCTGCGCAACATGTGTCGGGCCTGAAAGAGGAGGGACTTCTTTACCATCTTCTCACGGTTAACGCAGACTGGTTGAAAATTGGTGAGCAAGCTTCTTCTTGCGCCAACCCGGCTCACTGGGCCAAAGGACGAGCGTGACCGCCAGCATCAGCATAGGAACCGACAGCCACGGCAAGGACGTGCTGGTCGACGTGGAGGAATTGCTTGCCACCCGGCTGCTCGTCCAGGGCAATTCGGGGTCGGGCAAGTCGCATCTGTTGCGCCGCCTGCTGGAAGAAAGCGCCCCGCTGGTGCAGCAGGTGGTGATCGACCCGGAGGGGGATTTCGTCACGCTGGCCGATAATTATGGCCATGTGGTGATTGATGCTGGCGACTATAATGAGCGCGAGATCGTCAAGATGGCGACGCGGATTCGCGAACATCGCGCGTCGGTGGTGCTGAGCCTGGAGGCGCTGGAGATTGACGCGCAGATGAAATGCGCCGCGTCCTTCCTGAACGCCTTGTTCGATGCGCCGCGCGACCATTGGTATCCGGCTTTGGTGGTGGTGGACGAGGCGCAGATGTTCGCGCCTGCCGCTGCTGGCGACGTGTCCGACGAGGCGCGCCGGGTTTCGCTGGCGGCCATGACCAATTTGATGTGCCGGGGGCGCAAGCGTGGGCTGGCGGGGGTCATCGCGACGCAGCGGCTGGCGAAGCTGGCCAAGAATGTCGCGGCGGAGGCCTCCAACTTCCTGATGGGGCGCACCTTTCTGGACATCGACATGGCGCGTGCCGCCGATCTGCTGGGGATGGAGCGGCGGCAGGCGGAGCAGATTCGCGATCTGGAGCGCGGGCGATTCCTGGCGCTAGGTCCGGCGATCTGCCGCCGTCCGGTCGCGGTGAAGATCGGCGCGGTCAAGACCAGCACGCGCGGCGGCACGCACAAGCTGATGGCCCCGCCGGTGACGAGTGGCGAGGATTTTCAGGAATTGCTGTTTGCGCCCGAAGCGGCGGATGCCGCCCCGGTTGCGCCGCCCCGCGCCGATCCCCCGCCCCGCGCCGCCGAGGATATCATCCGCGCGCTGGCCGATTCGCCCCAGGCCAAGCCCGCCGCGCCCGAACTGGATTTCGGCCAGAATGAGCCGGTGGTGATGGCGGTGCTGGAGGAAATCGTCGCCGATCTGGGCGATGCCGCGCCCAGCATATCGACCCTCTATCAGGATTTTGGCGTGCGCTGCCGGATGAAGGGGCTGCGCACCCCGCCGCTCGACCTGCCTGCCTTCCGCAAGCGCTTTGCCATGGCGCAGGCCGGGATGATGGACGCCGCCGATGTCCGCTGGGAACCGGCAATGCGCGCCGCCGATCCGCTGCCGGAGGATATGCTGGCCCCCTTCCTGCTGATCGCGCGCGCCGCAATGCAGGGCCACCCCTGCCCTGACGACGCGGCGCTGGCGCGGGCCTATGGCACCAGCTCGCCGGGGCGGGTCCGGCGGCTGATCGACTATATGGAGAAACTGGGCGTCATCGTCGCGCGTACCGACTTTTCGGGCAAGCGCTCCATCGGCGTGCCGGGGCTGGGCCTGTCGACCGCGGTGGCGGAGGGGTGACGCCAGCGGTCCTCTTCGTGTGTTTGGGCAATATCTGCCGGTCGCCGCTGGCCGAAGCGGCGTTGCGGGCGGAGGCAGAGCGGGCCGGGCTGGACATATTGGTCGATTCGGCGGGGACGGGCGACTGGCATGTCGATTGCCCGCCCGACGCGCGCGCGATCCGGCAGGCGTTGCGCCATGGCATCGACATATCGGGCTATCGTGGGCGTCAGGTGAACGCCGCCGATTTCCACCGCTTCACCCATATCTTTGCGCTGGATGGCGAGAATCTGAAAAATCTGCGGCGCATCCGCCCCGCCGACGGGACGGCCAAGCTGGCGCTGTTGATGGACATGGTGCCGGGGTACGAGGGGCGCGGCGTGAGCGATCCCTATTATGGCGACGAAGCCGGATTTGCGCAGACGTGGGACGATGTGACCCGCGCGGCGCGGGCGATCGTCGCGACATTCGGCACGATTCGCCAATAGTGCCGGATCAGTCGCCTGCGACCCGATCCCGCATCGTTTGACTCGCACGGAAGGTCAGGACGCGGCGCGGTTCGATAGGCACTTCGACCCCGGTCTTGGGATTGCGGCCCATACGCTGGGTCTTGTCCCGCAGGACGAAGGTGCCAAAGCTGGAAATCTTCACATTTTCGCCGCGTCCGAGCGCGTCGGACATATGATCGAGGATCGATTCGATCAGCGCCGCCGCTTCGGCCCGCGACAGGCCGACATGGCGGTTGACGCTTTCAGCAAGGTCTGCGCGCGTTAATGTGCCTGTCCTCGTCATCGGATTCCCCATTTCCACCCCATGGACCATCGCGGTCGGATGGCCTCTACAGGAATGTGCGGGATTTGCAGGGGTTTGGCAAGGTTGCGTGATATTGCGGGATCAGACCCGCAGGACGCAGGCGCCCCAGGTGAAGCCACCGCCCATCGCTTCCAGCACGATGAGGTCGCCCGCCTTGATCCGTCCGTCGCGAATGGCGCAGTCGAGCGCCAGCGGAACCGACGCCGCGGAGGTGTTGGCGTGGCGATCCACCGTCACGATCACCCGGTCGGGCGAGAGTTTGAGCTTGCGCGCGGTGGCGTCCAGGATGCGGGCATTGGCCTGGTGCGGCACCAGCCAGTCAATGTCGCTGTTGGACAGGCCCGCCATACCCATGACTTCGTTCAGGACCGAGGCAAGGTTGACGACCGCGTGGCGGAACACTTCCTGACCCTTCATCCGCAGCTTGCCCACGGTCTGCGTCGTGGACGGTCCGCCATCGACATAGAGAAGGCCGTTGTGTCGGCCATCGGCATGAAGCTTGCTGGCCAGGATACCCCGCGCGCCGTCGGCGCTTTCCTCTGCGCCCAGCACGACGGCGCCCGCGCCATCGCCGAACAGGACGCAGGTGGTGCGATCCTCCCAGTCGAGGATACGGCTGAAGGTTTCAGCGCCAATCACCAGCGCGCGATGCGCCGCGCCGGAGCGGATCATGCTGTCGGCGACGGTGATGGCGTAGAGAAAGCCCGAACAGACGGCCGCCACGTCGAAAGCGACGCAATCATTGATGCCGAGCGCTGCCTGCACCTTGGTGGCGGACGCCGGGAAGGTCTGGTCCGGGGTTGCGGTCGCCAGGATGATGAGGTCGATGTCCTGCGCGGCGACACCGGCGGCGTCGATCGCCGCGCGGGCGGCGTCGGTGGCCAGCGAGGCGGTGGTTTCATCGTCGCCCGCAATATAGCGATTGCGAATACCGGTGCGCTCGACAATCCATTCGTCGCTGGTGTCGACGGTCTGCGCCAGTTCAGCGTTGCTGACCGTGCGGACAGGCAGGGCCGATCCGGTCCCCAGGAGAATCGCACGACGGATCACTTGGCGGGCTGCTCCAGCTTCGACGAGGCGGTGAGCGCCTGCACGGCGGCCATGTCGGCCGCAATGCGGCGGGTGATATCTTCTTCCAGCAGGCGGGCGGCAACATGGACCGCATTGGCGATGCCCTTGGCATCGGCGCTGCCATGGCTTTTGACGACCACGCCGTTCAGGCCCAGAAACACCGCGCCATTGTGATTATTGGGATCGAGGTGATGCTTGAGCAGGTGCATCGCGGGCTTGGAGATCAGGAAGCCGATCTTCGAGCGGATGGAGCTGGTGAAGGCGTTGCGCAGCACGTCGGTGACGAAGCGGGCCGTGCCTTCGATCGTCTTGAGCGCGACATTGCCGGAAAAACCGTCGCACACGATGACATCGGTATCGCCCCGGCTGATCTTGTCGCCTTCGGTAAAACCGTCAAAGCTCATCGGCAGGGCGTGCGCGGCGCGCAGGATGGCCGCGGCGTCGCGGATTTCATCCGTCCCTTTGAGGTCTTCGGTGCCGATGTTGAGCAGGCGCACGCGGGGCCGTTCCAAGTCGAACGCGATGCGGGCATAGGCTGCCCCCATCACCGCGAACTGGACGAGATTGCGGGCGTCACATTCCGTGTTCGCGCCCAGATCGAGCATGACCACATCATTGTTGCCGAGCGTGGGCAACAGCGCAGCCAGCGCAGGTCGATCAATGCCGGGCATGGTGCGCAGCGCCAGCTTGGCCATGGCCATCAGCGCACCAGTATTGCCGGCCGAAACCGCAGCCCCCGCCTGACCCGATTTGACGGCCGCTATGGCCATGCTCATCGAGCTGCTTTTCTTGCGAATCGCGACGCTGGGCTTGTCGGCACCATCGACGACGGTATCGGCATGGACGACGTCCGACGCCGCGCGCAAATTGGGATGGCTGTCGAGCGCCGCCTTGATGCGGGTTTCGTCGCCGAACAGGGTGAAGCGCAGCCCTTCATGGCGGTGACGGGCGAGCGCCACACCCGCCATCATCACGCGCACGCCTTCATCCCCGCCCATCGCGTCTATGGCGATTCGCGGTTGGCTGGACACCCTAGATCACCCCTTTGCGGAGATCGAAAAGTCGTTACGCCCCGACGGCGACGATTTCGCGGCCGTTATAATGGCCACAGGCGCCGCACAGATTGTGGGGACGCTTGAGTTCACCGCAGTTGGAGCATTCCTGGAATGCTTCGACGCGCAGCGAATCGTGGCTGCGGCGCATACCGCGCTTGGAGGGGGACGTTTTCCTTTTGGGGACAGCCATGTCGGCACCTTGTTCCGTAAATCTATCAGGTTGTGCGAACGGCCAGATCCAACATGAAAGCTGACGCCACAGGCGCCGCAGACCCATGCGGCCCTGGGTGATCGCGAAGCCCTGCGCCTATAGCGCTTTTTGATCGGGGTGCAAGTCCTTCCTTGCCCGCCCGGCCAGGGCGGCTAGGGTGCAGGTCATAGAAATGAGGGGAAAACCGATGCTGTTGCCGATCACACTGACCTTTGCTGCCGCCTGCGCGCTGCTCAACTTGTGGATCGCGACGCGGTGCGCGCGGATTCGCATTTCGGACAAGGCGCTGCATGGCGATGCGGGCAACGCGCTGCTGGCGCGGCGGATGCGGGCGCATGCCAATTATATCGAATATACGCCGATCGTGCTGATCCTGTTCCTGGTCGTCGAACTCGCGATCGGCGCATCGCTATGGCTGTGGATCGGGGCGCTGGTCTATATTGTCGCACGGGTCGCCCATGCGTTCGGCATGGATGCAGACGCCGCTACCGTGTGGCGCGGCGGCGGGGCGCTGCTGACCTGGATCGTCATGGTCGGCATGGCGATAACGGCGCTGACGATCGCCTATACCGCCACGCGCGAGGTGCCTGCGCCGCCGGCGCTGTCGGCGCAGGTGTAACCCCATATCCGTTCGGGCTGAGCCTGTCGAAGCCCTGCCCTTTACTTCAAGAAGAGCGCCCCTTCGACAAGCTCAGGGTGAACGGAGGGGGCGCCAGACGAGGATTAGCCCAGCACCGAATCGGCGACGAAGGGGTTGGTGCGGCGTTCGTGGGCGAAATTGCTCATCTGGCCATGGCCGGGGACGAAGGCGGTGTCGCCGCCCAATGGCCACAGCTTGCCGGTGATCGCGTCGATCAGTTGCTGGTGATTGCCGTGCGGAAAGTCGGTGCGGCCGATCGACCCCTGGAACAGCACGTCGCCGACGATGGCGAGCTTGCTGGGGGCGTGGTGGAACACGACATGGCCGGGCGTATGACCGGGGCAATGGAGGACGTCGAGGGTAAGGTTGCCGACAGTTACCTGATCGCCATCGACCAGCCAGCGATCCGGCTCGAAACTTTCGCCCGGCACGCCCCAGCGCTTGCCGTCCTCCGCCAGCTTGTCGATCCAGAAACGGTCATCTTCATGCGGCCCCTCTATCGGCACGCCCAGGTCGCGGGCCAGCACGCCTGCCTGCCCGCAATGGTCGATATGGCCATGGGTGACGAGCAGCTTTTCGATGGTCACGCCATGCTGCGCCGCTGCCTGTTTCAGCACCGGCAGATCGCCGCCCGGATCGACGAACGCACCGCGCATGGTGGCGGTACACCAGAAGAGGGTACAGTTCTGCTGGAGCGGGGTGACCGGGATCAGCGTGGCTTTAAGTGGACGGTCTTGGGGGGATGTCGTCATCCGCCCGATGTGGCGAAGCGGCGGGACGGACGCAAGACCTAAGCCTCGTCCAGCGCCGCAAACGGCTCGGCCAGGCTGATACCGTCCAGCACCCGCGCCGTCTCGTCGCGCACGCGCAGCATCACACGGTGCAAGCGACATTCCGATTCGGGCAGGCAGTTGGTACAGCTTTCATGCGCGAAGCGGCTGGCGCAGGGCGTCAGCGCGAGCGAGCCGCGGGTCAGGCGGACAATGTCGCCATAGCTGATGTCGACCGGGGCGAGGGCCAGCCAATAGCCCCCGTCCCTGCCCCGCTGCGTCGCCACTAGCCCTTCGCGCGACAGTTCGGACAGGATCACCGTCAGGAATTTGCCCGGAATATTCTGGCGCGCGGCGATCTCGTTCAGCGGCACTGGTCCCTGACGATAGCGGTCGGCAAGATGCTGGAGCGCGCGGATGGCATAACGGGTCTTTTGGGACAGCATATTAGCGTTATTCGCTCAGGCGATGCGTTTGACAAGTCAAGGCGCGGCTTTCTCCAGCACGGTGCGCGCTTGGGCGGGGAAATCGGTAAAGGCCGCGTCCACCCCGGTCGCCGCCACCGCGCGGACATAGCCGGCAAAATCGCCCCGGCCCTGCGCGTCATCGGGGCGCTGATATTGGACGGGCAGGAAGAAATTTTCCATCCGCAGCGTCCAGATATGGACCTGTAGCCCGGCATCATGCGCCTGCCCTACCAGTGCGGTCGCGCCGTCATCGGCCAACACCCGGCTGGTGGAGGGGCCGATGCCATCGGCATAGTCCGCGATGGCCCGTAACCCTTCCACGCTCATCATTGCGTCATAGGTCAGGTCAGGCCGATCCGCCGGTCCGCCGGTACTGTCAATCAGCTGGATCAGCCGCAGCCGGGTGACCGCGCGCAGAGCCTGGAGATTGCCGACCTCGAACGACTGGATAAAGACCGGGTCCGCTTCAGTCAGATAGCCATATTGTTCCAGCAGCGCGAGCATCGGCGCCTGATGCGGCAGGCCGATCCCGGCGAAATAGCTGGGATGCTTGGTTTCGGGATAGAGGCCGATGCGGCGGCCCGCTTCCGCCTCCTTGGCGCGGACCAGCTTCAATATCTCCTCGAACGTCGGGATGAGGTAGAGATCGTTGAAGCGGGTATTGGCGGGGCGCAGCAAGGGCAGCCGTTCGCGCGCGCGCAGGGTACGCAGTTCGGCCAGAGTGAAATCTTCGGTAAACCAGCCGGTGACCGCCGCGCCGTCGATCGTCTTGGTCGTCTTGCGATCGGCAAATTCGGGATGGTCGGCAACGTCGGTCGTGCCGCTGATTTCATTTTCATGCCGGGCGACCAGCACGCCATCCTTGGTCAGGACCAGATCCGGCTCGATAAAGTCCGCGCCTTCGTCAATCGCCCGCTCGTAGGAAGCGAGCGTATGTTCGGGCCGTTCGCCGCTGGCCCCGCGATGGGCGATCAACAAGGGTTCGGCCATGGCGATCTCTACCGGCAAAAGGAGGAGCAGGAGCGTCAGGCAGGCGCGGATCAGGCGCCGCCCGCTCATGCTATGGCACCTGCCAGCGCATTCTCATAGGTCGTCGCCTTGAAACCGACGATGGTCTGCTTGCCCGTGTCCAGGATCGGTCGCTTGATCATCGACGGGTTGGTCATCATCAGCAGGATGGCCTTGTCCGCGTCGATATGCGCCTTGTCCCCGGCGTCCAGCGCCTTGAAGGTGGTGCCGGAACGGTTGAGGATGGTTTCCCAGCCATGCTCCATCACCCATTCCTCCAGCTTCGCCTTGTCAACGCCCGACACTTTATAGTCGTGGAAGCTGTAGGAGACGCGCTCATTGTCGAGGAAATTGCGCGCCTTCTTGATCGTGTCGCAATTTTTGATGCCGTACATCGTGATCATGGCGGCTTACCCTTTGAAAGCGGTGACTTCGATTTCGATTTTCATGTTCGGCTTGATCAGCCCGGCCACGACGCAGCTGGCGGCGGGGCGGATGGTGCCGAACACCGGCGCGGTCGCCTGACCCAGTTCGTCCCAATAGGCGGGATCAGTGATGTAATAAGTGACGCGCACGACGTCGGCAAAGGCAAAGCCCGCTTCGTCCAGCGCCGTGCCAATGACCTTGAGCGCGTTGGTGGCCTGATCGGCGACGCTGTCGGGCATGGTCTTGGTTTCGGGATCGGTGCCGGTGGTGCCGGCGACGAAGCACCAGTCGCCCTGGACGACGGCACGGGAATAGCCGACCTGCGCCTCAAAGGGCGAGCCGGACGAAATAAGCTGGCGGGACATGACGGATTCCTGCTGCAGTGCGAAAGGATCGCGCCCGCCCTTGCCCCCTTGGCCCGATGCTGTCCAGTGGATTCAGCGACGCCCAAGCGGAACGGCGGGCGATGCGGACCGTTAGGGAGGGATTGAACCTGTTACAGGAGAGCGTCCATGGCCCACCCTATCCCCGACAATGATATCGACGACAATGCCGAACAGAGCGAGGCGGGAACGCAGGCGCAGGATGTGGCGGAGTCCGCTCGGACGCGGGCTACCGACCTGAGTGAGGATAGCGAACGCGGCGGACACAGCAATCCGGCGCAGATCATCCCCGATGACGTGCCGGACCTGGTGGACACGATGAATGCCATGAACCGGTCCGGTCGGATCGACATGGATGCCTATGCCGGAGAACCGGCGATGGATGACGAGGACGGGGCGGAAAGCGACGAGGACTGAAGCCTTCGATCAAGCGGCTGCGCTGCCACCGTCCAGCGCGAAATTGATCATGCCGCGCGCCATATGTCCCAGAGCCTGTGCCATCGCATCACCAATGGCCGGGTCCATATCCTTCTGGCCCGCTATGGCGCAGGTCATCGCCAGCGCCCAGTCGTCGGCCAGTGCGGGGGTGATCGGGAAGGCGCGGTGGAGCGACATGACGCACTGGCCGCGCCCGAACCAGTCGCGCGGGCCACCCAGCCAGCCCGACAGGAAACGGGTCAGGCCATGACGCACCGGCCCCAGATCGGCGGCATGGAGCGCGCGCAAGTCAGCATAGAGGCTGTCCTGTTCGATCAGGTCGTAGAAGCGGTTGACGATCGCCGCGACGACCGGTTCGCCGCCGATGCGGACATAGGGGCTGGGCGGCGCGGCGGCGTTCATCGATTGGCTCCATTTCGGATGAAGGAGGGGCCAGCATGACGCATGGAAAGCGCGCGTCATTGATCCGCGTCAAACCCGATCGTCACCGGATCGGCGAGAGGATGGACCGGCTTTAACGCCCTCTTTGCCAATGGCCGCCTATCCTGGCGGCATGGCGAGACAAAGATATGGACGAGCGCAACGACGCAGCGCGGGCTTTGGCGGCCCGGCGATCATCTACGCGCTGTGCCTGGGGCTGCTGCTCGGCTGGTATGGGCCGATCTGGATGGAGCGCGGCGCGTGGCAGCTGCTGGAGATGCCGCGGCAGAGCGTCCCGACCGATAGCCTGTCCGCTCAATTTGGCTTTTGCCATAGTGGCGGCGGGGTCAATTGCGTGGTGGACGGCGACACATTCTGGTTCAGCGGCGAAAAATACCGGATCGCCGATATCGACACGCCCGAAACCCATGGGCCAAGCTGTGCCGCCGAGGGTGCCCTCGGCGCGCGGGCGACGGAGCGATTGCAGGCGCTGATGAACGAAGGCGCGTTCTCGCTGGAAAGCGGCGATCGGGATACCGACCGTTATGGCCGATCGCTCAGAGTGGTGACACGCGGCGGCGAATCGATCGGCGGGATATTGGTGGCCGAGGGGCTTGCGCGCGAATGGGACGGGGCGCGCCGAGGCTGGTGCTGAAAAGGGCGGACGCGCAACGCCCGCCCCTTCCTTCAACTTAGCGGCAGTTCAGGCTGCCACGGTCGATTTCGCGGCCCAGCAGCGCGCCTGCGCCGCCGCCGATCAGGATGCCCGCGACATTGGACTGGCCACGGTCGATCTGGCTGCCGAGCAGGCCACCCAGCGCCGCGCCGACGATCAGGCCGGTCGTGCCGTCCGAACGACGGCAATAATAGCGGTCGTCATAGCCGCGATAGATGCGGGTACGGCGATCGACGCGGATGGGCTGATAACCGGCGCGATAATAGCGGTCGGGCCGATAGCTGCGGCCATAGCGCGGATCGGGACGGTTCCAGTCATAGCTGTACACCGGGCGGCCGGGCTGGCGATAGGTGACGCGGCGGTCGTCGCGGCGATCATTGCGACGGTCGGCGCGGCGCTCCTGCCGATCATCGCGGCGGTCTGCGCGTCGATCCTGACGATCATCCCGACGGTCCGCCCTGCGGTCCTGGCGATCATCGCGCCGTTCGCGATTGTCGTGGCCCGGCTGGGCGAAGGCGGGGGTGGCCGCAAGGCCGGTCAGCGCCATCGCGCCGAGCGACAGGGCGGCAATGGCCTGTCTGAAAGTGAATGTCATGGGCGGGGTCCTTCGCTTGGGTGCAGTGTTAAATATCAGAACCACCGACGATAGAAGATGTTGCATGAACGATACAAAACCGCCCGTTCATCGTGGAGCAGGATGAGACGGGGCGGGATGGCGGCAGAATCGCCACGAACAGAAGCTGTATAGTGAAATTGGGTGATACGCCGGCACGACCCTATGGTGAGGCCGTCAGCCCTGATCCTGATAGGCCATCTGGAGTATGCCCCAGTGCCGACCCTTCACATGGATCGACGCGATCACCTGTTTCAGCAGGATGACGTCGCCGGACGCGGTCAGGCGGCGATAGGCCTTGATGCAGAAGGGCTGGGTGGTGCGACATTGTTCGCGCGTATCGGGGAAATCGAAGATCAGCCCCTGGCGCGAATATTCCGCATTCCATGGGTCATCGCCCGGCCGCTGCGGATGGGCGCGTTCGGGCATGGCGATCGCGCCAAAGGCGTTGCGGTCGGTAAAGGTCATGCCGAACAGGCCGGTAAAGGCACGGGCCTTGTCCTGCTGCGCGCGCGCGGCGGGCAGCATCACATCCTGCACGGGATGGCTATATTGTTGCGGATTGGTGCCGGGTATCGGTATCGGCTGGCTGCTGAACAGCGCGGCTTCGCTGATCTGCCCGCTGTCGATCGCCTGCTCGATCGCGCGGCTGACGATCTCGGCCGATTCCAGGCTGAAACTGATATAGGGCGAATCGGGGATGGCGACCCCGCTTTCGGCCAGATATTGCAGCAGCATGTTGGTATCTTCGCTGGCGGTCGATACGCGGCCCGACAGCCTTTGCAGGCCACCCGCATTGTCCGCCGACGTGCTGGCGAGCGCAGCCAGGCCGGAGCGGATTTCGCCCGCCGACCCAACGATGGACGCGATCCGTTCGGCCACGCCCTCGCTATTGCTCGACAGGTCGACCATCAATGACCCCAGCCGCTCGACCAGCGCCTCTATGTTGCGCGTGTCCGATTGCGCGGTGCGCGCGGTCTGCGCGCCGCGGTTGATACTGTCGAGCATCCCGCCCGCTTCGCCGGTCAGCGCCGCAATCGACTGTTCGATCGTGTGGGTCGCAGCGCCCGTTTCCTGCGCCAGTTTCTTCACTTCGGCCGCGACGACGGCAAAGCCGCGCCCGGCATCACCCGCGCGCGCCGCTTCGATCGTGGCGTTGAGCGCCAGCAAATTGGTCTGGCTGGCAATGCCGCTGATCACATTGGTGACATGGGCGACGGTCTTGAGCGCTTCGCCAAAGCCGTCCAGCCGCTCATGGATGCGGCTGACCTGATCGATCAGGTCGACAAACACATGGTTGGCGGCGGACAATTGCCGGCCCGAATCGTCGATGATGGAACGGGCGGCAATCGCCTTGGCGCGCGCGTCCTGCCCGGCATATGCCACGCTTTCGCCATCGTGCGACAATTGCGTTGCCGCGCCGCTGATCGCCTCGATCGTGCGCGCCTGCTGCGTTACCCGGTCGGCCAGTTCGCTGATGTCGGCCTGTAAATCGAGCGTGCGTATCCCCAGGTCGCCCGACAATTTGGCCACCTTCATCACCGCTCTTGCAACGGTTTCGGATTTCGCTTCGCTACCCACGGATTGAGGGCTAATCCAACATGGTAAAGGAAAGATTAGCGTCGCGTCAGAGCGATCCGGCCAGCGCCAGAACCACGCCCGTCACGACCAGCAGCAGCCCGATCGCCTCGCTGCGCTGCATCTGTTCCTTGAGATAATAACGGGCAAAACCCATGGTGAAGGCGACCTCGACCTGCCCTACGATCCGCACCAGTGCCACTGGCGCGGTGGCAAAGCCGGTGAACCAGCAGGCCGATCCAAGGGCCGAGAGCATCCCGACCTGTCCCGATACCCGCCAGGTAGCAAATACCCGCCGCATCTCGCTCGGTTCGCGCGCCAGCAGCCAGCCGCCCTGCATGACGGTCTGGAGCGCGACCGTCACTGCCAGGACGACCAGCGCTGCCAGGATCGGATCGTCCGTTTCCACCTGCTGCGTCGCGCGGCGGATGCCGATCGCGGTCAGCGCGAAGAAAAATCCGGACGCGATGCCGCATAGCGCGGCGGGCTGGCCCAGCGCGCGGATGAAATCCATTGGCCTCATGCGCCTGCCACCAGTCGATAGCAGCATCACCCCCGCCACGCCGCAGCCGATCCCGGCCCAGGCGAGCGGCGACAAGCGTTCGCCCATGAGCAGGAAGGACAGGAGCGCGCCTTGCACGGCTTCGGTCTTGGAGTAAGCCGTGCCGACGACGAAATTGCGATGGCCGAACGCCAGAATCAGCAGGTTGGTCGCGATGATCTGCGCCAGTCCGCCGCCGATGCAGAAGAGCAGGAACGATGGTCCGACGGCTGGGAGAGTCGCGGGATTGGCCAGCCAATATCCGCCCAGCAGCAGCAGTGCGAACGGCACGCCATACAGGTAGCGCACCAGTCCCGCCGCGTTGAGCGACAGGCTCTGGCTCACCCGCCGCTGGACGGCCGTGCGCCATGCCTGCACCCCACCTGCCATCAGCGTTGCGGGCAGCCAGATCGGCGATGTAATCATCGCGCCGCTATAGCCGCCAGACGCTCTGCGTCATCCCATCATCACCAGCATGGTGAAGAACAGCGCCAGCGCGAGGCAGGCGAACATATAGAGCAAAGGCAGCCGCCACAGCGCGCCAAGGCGTGACAGGCTGTAGGCATCCTTCATCTGCCGGTACATGTGCCAGGCGGCATAGAGCAGCAGCGCGGTCGTCACCAGACCGGCGGTGACATGCAGCGCCGACAGCAGCATCGACAGCGAAAAGAGCAAGGACATGAAGGCGATCGAATAGGTCACATAGATCGCATGATCATACATTTTGAAGCGGCGGCTGAACGGGAAGAGCAGCCATACGAACGGCATGGAAAACAGGATCAGCGCCCAGGAGAATTTATAGGCGTTGGCCTTGAGCTTGTAATAGGCCAGTTCCGGGTCTTTCGCTGCGGCGCTGACCACCTCCCCCACCGTGGCGGCGACCCCGCCATTCATGCCCTCACCGCGCAGACTTTCGGTCATGTTGGCGGCGAGCGAGATGCCCTTTCGCTCGTCGCGCGCCTCGCCCAGATCTTCGTTCAGCGTCGCGCGCTGTGCCGGGGTCAGGCCGGGTGCCTTCAGCCGTGCCTCGATCTTCGCAATCTGCGCGTCGGCCTTCGCCTCTTCGGCGCGCAGTTCGGCGATCGCGCCATCGTCCATCTGCACCATCTTGCCTGCACTGGCGCCATGGCCGCTGGTCAGCGAGAAGATGGCGTACATCAGGAAGGCGCTGAACAGAAACAGGGCGAAGGGCGACACGAATTTCGCCCGCTCGCCATGGATGTAGCGCCGCGTCAGCTTGCCCGGCCGCAGCGCCAGTTCCGGCAATGTCCTGAATATCTTGCCTTCAAAATGCAGCACGCCATGGGCCAGATCATGCCCGATCGCGCCGAAACTGCGATGGACATGCGTCGCCTGCCCGCATTGCGCGCAATAGGCTCCGGCGATTGTCGCGCCACAATTGAGGCAAGCGCCATGGCCTTCATACTCTGACTCGCCATGCCCCGGCTCGACCGCGCGCGCGATCATACCTCCGGTAATGGCGTCCCCCGCTGCGTCGATTTCCCCCGTCATGGGGATCAGGATAACAGCGGTGTATGACGCATGCCAGACGGTTGTTGCGTTTAGCTGGGCTTGACGCCGGGCAGGCCATGGCGCGCCCAGTCCCGCCCCATCGTCCAGTTCGCCTCCAGCCGCACCAGCGGATTGGGCGCACACCAGATTTCGCCGCTGTCGGACAGGCCCGTCACCCAGATCAGATTATGCTCCTGCCCATAATCGATGACGGCCAGGGCATAGCCCTTCCCCTTGCCCTCGACATGAACGGGCAAGGGTGGGTCGAGTTGGGTGAAGGACATGGGACTGGCTCCGGTTTCAGGGTGCGGAGACAATGCCGGGTAAGCGCCGGGGTTCCGGGGGATTAACGCAGGTTGATGCGATTAAGCATCCTTCCCATCTTGCGATGGGGAGGATTATCCTGTCACACGCCCTCCAGCAGCCCTTCGCGCTTGATCTTCTCCTGCCAGACCAGCGGGGCGAGATGGTGGACATTCTGACCTTCGCTATCGACCGCGACGGTCACGGGCATGTCAGCCACATCGAACTCGTAAATGGCTTCCATGCCCAGATCTTCAAAGCCCACGACCTTGGCACCCTTGATCGCGCGGGCGACCAGATAGGCGGCACCGCCGACCGCCATCAGATAAGCGCTCTTATGCTTGGCAATGGCTTTGGTTGCCGCCACGCCGCGTTCGGCCTTGCCGACGCAGCCCAGCAGGCCCTGCTCCAGCATCATGTCCATGAAGCTGTCCATGCGCGTCGCGGTGGTGGGACCAGCGGGGCCGACCACTTCGTCGCCGACCGGATCGACCGGGCCGACATAATAGATGACGCGGCCCTTGAAATCGACAGGCAGGCTCTCGCCGCGGCTCAGCATATCCTTGATCCGCTTGTGCGCGGCGTCGCGCCCGGTCAGCATCTTGCCGTTGAGCAGCAGCCGGTCGCCATGTTTCCAGCTCTGGACGATCTGAGGCGTCAGCGTGTTGAGATCGACGCGGATCGCCTCCTTGCTCGGCGTCCAGTTGACGTCGGGCCATTCGGACAATTTGGGCGCTTCCAGATAGGCGGGGCCGGAGCCGTCCAGCGTGAAATGAGCGTGGCGGGTGGCGGCGCAGTTGGGGATCATCGCCACGGGCTTTCCCGCCGCATGGCAGGGATAGTCGTAAATCTTGACGTCGAGGATGGTGGACAGGCCACCCAGACCCTGTGCGCCGATGCCCAGCGCATTGACCTTGTCGAAAATCTCGACCCGCATCTTCTCGATCTCGGTCTGCGGCCCGCGCGCCTTGAGTTCCCCCATGTCGATCGCGTCCATCAGGCTTTCCTTGGCCAGCGCCACCGCCTTTTCCGCGGTGCCGCCAATGCCGATGCCCAACATGCCGGGCGGGCACCAGCCCGCGCCCATTTGCGGGATCATCTCCAGCACCCAGTCGACGATCGAATCGCTGGGGTTCATCATCTTGAACTTGGTCTTATTCTCGCTGCCGCCACCCTTGGCCGCGACATCGATGACGACCTTGTTGCCCGGCACCATTTCGACCGACAGGACGCAAGGGGTATTGTCCTTGGTATTCTGACGGCTGAAGGCGGGATCGCGCAGGATCGAGGCGCGCAGGCGGTTTTCGGGGTTGAGGTAGGCGCGGCGCACGCCTTCGTCGATGACGTCCTGCATGGAGCGGCTATTGTCGTCCAGGCGGCATTCCATGCCCCATTTGACGAATACATTGACGATGCCGGTGTCCTGGCAGATCGGGCGATGCCCCTCCGCGCACATGCGGCTGTTGGTCAGGATCTGGGCGATGGCGTCCTTGGCCGCCGGGCTTTGCTCCGCCTCATAGGCTTTGCCCAGCGCGCGGATATAATCCATCGGGTGATAATAGCTGATGAACTGAAGCGCGTCGGCGACGCTCTCTATCAGGTCGGCGGTCTTGATGAGCGTCATCTTACCCAGATCCCTTATGTCTGCGGCCCGGCCCTGCACGGCGGGTTCCTGCACGGGCAGCGGCTAGTCAGGAATCGCCCGCCTGTCCAGAGAGGTGCGGCTTAGAGTCTGTTTGGAAAAGCCGGTTCCGGCCCGCTCCCCCGCCCAACCACCCGATCCAGTATCATCCTGTCGGGTGGTTGGGCGGGGGAGCGGGCCGGAACCGCACTTGAAAAGCGCCCTTTCGCGCTTTTCCAAACAGACTCTTACCCACCCGCAAAGGGGAACATCGGCCACCACGGTTCCTTCTCTGCCAGCACCCGCGCAAAGCTGGGCCGCGCCACCAGCCGGGCGAGATAGGCGGACAGGCGCGGATGATCGCTGCCGATCGGCACGATCTTGTCGGCATAGAAGAGCGCCGGGGCGGCCGCGCAATCGGCCAGGGTGAAATTTTCCCCCACCGCCCAGCCGTGCGTGCCGATCCGCGTTTCCAGCAGGGCATAGGCTTTCGCGATCAGCGCGCGGGCCTGCTCTACGCCATAAGGGTCGCGCGAATCGGCCGGGCGCAGCCGGTCGGCGACGATCGCCTGCATCGGGGTCATGACATAATTGTCGAACAGCCGGTCCATCAACCGCACCTGCAACGCCGCGTCGGGATTGAGCGGAATCGGCCGAAACGTACCCGGCTCATGGGTCATCAGATATTCAATGATGATGCTGGCTTCGGCGACGATCGTGTCGCGGGTCGAATCGCGCAGCAGCGGGAATTTGCCGATCGGCCACAACGCCAGCCATTCCTGCGCGACGCCCTCCTCCTCCATCATTCGCGGCGTGAAGGGCGTGCCATTTTCGTAAAAGGCGATCAGCACCTTCCAGCAATAGGAAGAGAGCGGGTGATAATAGAGAATCATCGGTCGGCCTTTGCGTCGGGTGAACGGGACGGGCGGCGGTCTACTCAAGGCACCATCATAGCGCCTTTTGCGCGCACCACGCATTTGCGTGGCAAGGCAAAATTATTTTTTATTCCGTTTTTCCCTCTTGTCTTTCCGGGGAGCGAGGAAAGTCCGTGCGTCGCTGCGTTACAACGGGCAAATTCAGCGACGAAAGGAATCGGAACAGCGACGAGCTGAGTCCCTAAACCGTCATTTACCCTCTTGCGCCCAAAACAGGCTATGGCACTATCTGTGGTATCGGGTAAACGGGGGTCACCCAACAGATTGTGATTGTGTCGCTGGACCAGTTTTCAGTGCAAGGGGGTTTTTGTCCCTGCAATCCCGTCAGTTGGTCCCATTTCCGCCCCGTCGCGATACGGTATCTGCTAAGGTGTCGGCACCTGCCGAACCAGCTTGACCGAATCGAACGGAACAGGAACATTCGGGGGCGTATATGGATTTTCGTGATAGCGGACAGGGTGGTACAAACGACGTGGCGACTGTGATGGATGATGTGATGGACCGGGTGAGCGAACAGCCTGCCGCGCCGACCAAGGCGGAGCCTTTATCCTCTTCCGCGGTGCAGGAACGGCGCTTCGACGTCGTGACCGATCCGTCGCGCGACGCACTGCTGACGGAATTTGGCAAGGATACGCTGAACGACCGTTATCTGCTGCCGGGCGAAAGCTATCAGGACCTGTTCGCCCGCGTCGCGGCGGCCTATGCCGATGATCAGGGCCACGCCCAGCGCGTCTACGACTATATTTCGCGCCTTTGGTTCATGCCCGCCACCCCGGTCCTGTCCAATGGCGGCACCGGGCGCGGCCTGCCGATCAGCTGCTATCTCAACAGCGTGGACGACAGTCTGGAAGGCATCGTCAACACCTGGAACGAGAATGTCTGGCTGGCTTCGCGCGGCGGCGGCATCGGCACCTATTGGGGCAGTGTGCGCGGCATTGGCGAACCGGTTGGCCTCAACGGCAAGACGTCGGGCATCATCCCCTTCGTCCGCGTCATGGATTCGCTGACGCTGGCGATCAGCCAGGGCAGCCTGCGCCGTGGCTCTGCCGCCTGCTATCTCGACGTGTCGCACCCGGAAATCGAGGAGTTCCTCGAAATCCGCAAGCCATCGGGCGACTTCAACCGCAAGGCGCTCAACCTGCATCATGGCGTGCTGCTGACCGACGAGTTCATGGAAGCGGTGCGCGACGGTGCTGACTTCCACCTGCGCAGCCCCAAGGATCAGTCGATCCGCGGCACCGTCAACGCCCGCGCCCTGTTCCAGAAGCTGGTCGAAACCCGCCTGGCCACCGGCGAGCCCTATATCGTGTTCAACGACACGGTGAACCGCATGATGCCCAAGCATCATCGCGATCTGGGGCTGAAAGTCTCGACCTCTAACCTCTGTTCCGAAATCACCCTGCCGACGGGTCGCGACCATCTCGGCAATGACCGCACCGCCGTGTGCTGCCTTTCCTCGATGAACCTGGAAACCTGGGACGAGTGGAAGGATGAGAAGCTGTTTGCCGAGGATATCATGCGTTTCCTCGACAATGTGCTGCAGGACTATATCGACCGCGCCCCGCCCGAAATGGCGCGCGCCAAATATAGCGCCAGCCGCGAACGCTCGGTCGGGCTTGGCGTCATGGGCTTCCACAGCTTCCTCCAGGCGCGCGGAATTCCGTTCGAGGGGGCCATGGCCAAGTCGTGGAACCTGCGCATGTTCAAACATATCAAGAGCCAGGTGGACGAAGCCTCGATGCAACTGGCGATCGAGCGTGGCCCCTGCCCGGACGCTGCCGATCAGGGCGTGATGGAGCGTTTCTCCTGCAAGATGGCGATCGCGCCGACCGCGTCCATCTCCATCATCTGCGGCGGCACGTCGGCCTGCATCGAGCCGATCCCGGCGAACATCTACACCCACAAGACGCTGTCGGGCAGCTTCTCGATCAAGAATCCCTATCTGGAAAAGCTGCTGGTCGAAAAGGCCAAGGATTCGACCAATGTCTGGAATTCGATCCTGGAGCATGGCGGCTCGGTCCAGCATCTCGACTTTCTGAGCCAGGAAGAAAAGGACACGTTCAAGACCAGTTTCGAGATCGACCAGCGCTGGCTGCTCGAGCTGGCCGCCGACCGCACGCCCTATATCGACCAGGCGCAGTCGCTTAACCTGTTCATCCCCGCCGATGTGGAAAAATGGGACCTGCTCATGCTCCACTTCCGCGCATGGGAACTGGGCATCAAGTCGCTTTATTATCTGCGGTCGAAGAGCGTGCAGCGTGCCGGTTTCGCCGGTGGCGTGGAAGCCGACAACACGATCGACGCGCCCAAGTTCGAGATTGGCGAGACCACGGACTATGACGAGTGTCTGGCCTGCCAGTGACGCGCATAGCCATGGGCGTAGCGCGGCGGTCCATACCGCCGCGCTACCCGGCTTATTTTTCTTCTTCGAACGTCACGGCAACATCGCCATTGGCGCTCAACCGCACGGTGCCGTCGCTTTCGATGTCGGCGATCAGGCCTTGGGAAATATAGTGATGATGCCCTTTGTGGCTCCCTTCCCCGCTGTCCTTCTTGGTCAGCTTGATGCGGTCCCCGTCCATATGGTCGACGGTGCCGACATGCACGCCGTCTGCGCCGATGACTTCGGCATGTTCCTTGATTTGGCTGAATTCAACCATGATTGCGCTCCTGTGCTGGGGGTGGTGTGTCTTGAACGCGCCGTACCCGCACTGGTTGCGCCTACCTTTTAAAGCGGAGCCGTCCCATGTCCCTTCTCAAAGCCTCCAAAGTTTACAAGCCGTTCGAATATCCATGGGCCTATGAATTCTGGAAGCGCCAGCAGCAGCTGCACTGGCTGCCCGAAGAAGTGCCTTTGGGCGAGGATTGCCGCGACTGGGCGCAGAAGCTGTCTGATCATGAGCGCAACCTGCTGACGCAGATTTTCCGCTTCTTCACCCAGGCCGACGTGGAAGTGCAGGATTGCTACCACGAAAAATATGGCCGCGTGTTCAAGCCGACCGAGGTCAAGATGATGCTGACCGCGTTCAGCAACATGGAAACCGTCCATATCGCGGCCTACTCGCATCTGCTCGACACGATCGGGATGCCCGAAAGCGAATATTCGGCCTTCCTCCAATATAAGGAGATGAAGGACAAGCACGACTATCTGCAACAGTTTGGCGTGGATACGGACGAGGATATCGCCCGCACCCTCGCCATGTTCGGCGGCTTTACCGAAGGCTTGCAGCTGTTTGCCAGCTTCGCGATGCTGATGAACTTCCCGCGCTTCAACAAGATGAAGGGCATGGGCCAGATCGTCACCTGGTCGATCCGCGACGAGACGCTGCATTGCGAGGGCATCATCAAGCTGTTCCACGCCTTCTGCGCCGAACGCCAGTGCCTGACCCCCGCGGTCAAGGACGACATCATGGACATGTGCCAGAAAACCGTCCGTATCGAGGATGCGTTCGTCGATCTGGTGTTCGAAATGGGTCCGGTCCCCGGCATGACTCCCAAGGACATCAAAAAATATGTCCGCTACATCGCCGACTGGCGGCTGGGCCAGCTGGGTTTGAAGCCCATCTACATGATCGACGAGCATCCGCTGCCCTGGCTCGCCCCGATGCTGAACGGCGTCGAACATGCCAATTTCTTCGAAACCCGCGCGACCGAATATTCAAAGGGCGCGACGCGGGGCCAGTGGAACGAGGTCTGGGACGCCTTCGACCGCCGCAAGACCCGCGCGGCACCGGCCAACGCGGACGATGCCACCGATCCTGACATGTTCAAGGCGGCGGGCATCGCGGCGGAGTGATTGCCAAATTCGTGAAGGGCATCGGGGTGACATTGCTGTTTGCAATGGTCGCCCTGTGCCTGGCCGTGACGATCGTGCCGCCCTTCCTGGACCGCATCTATTATGAAGGGCCGGAAAGCCGCCATTATGACGGCGCGCATTTCTTCAATCCCGATGGCGTGATCGATGTGCCGGCCCCGCCGGGGACGAGCCGGCAGGGCTTTATCGCCCGCTGGCTGCTGGGCCATGACGACCGGCCGCCATGGCCCGACGCTATTGCGGTCAAGCCAGCCCGCCCCGCGCCTTTTGCCGCGCCGCGCGGGATGGTGGCGACATGGGTGGGCCATGCCACGGTGCTGGTGCAGGCGGCGGGCATCAACATATTGACCGACCCGATCTGGTCGGACCATGCCAGCCCCCTGCCCCCCTTCGGCCCCAAGCGGGTCGCGCAGCCGGGCATCCGCTTCGACGATCTGCCCAAGATCGACCTGGTCGTGCTGAGCCACAATCATTACGACCATATGGACCTGCCGACGCTGAAAAAATTATGGGACCGCGACCGGCCCAGGATCGTCACCAGCCTGGGCAATGACACGATATTGAAGGCGCATGGCATTCCGTCGACCGCGCTCGACTGGGGCCAGTCGGTCAGCGGTGCGGCGCTCAATGGCCTTGCCCCGCAGGCGGTGATCCAGTGCGGCAATTACGAACATTGCCCCGACTATCGCGTCCATGTGACCCGCAACCATCATTGGGGCAGCCGCTGGGGCGCGGATCGCAACCGGGCGCTCTGGTCGAGCTTTTTGATCGAAACGCGCGCGGGCAATATCTTCTTTGCAGGCGACACCGGCGCGGGCGACATGGGATGGCCCTATGAGGCCTCGCGCTTCGGCCCGATCCGGCTGGCGCTGATTCCGATCGGCGCCTTCCGCTTCTGGAAGGGGCAGATGGCGTCGGACGCGCATATCGGCCCGCAACAGGCGGTGGAGGTGTTCAAGCGGCTGGGCGCATCGACTGCGATCCCGATCCATTGGGGGACGTTCCGCCTGTCCTACGAACAATGGGATACGCCACCCCGGATGCTGGACCTGTTCCTGGCGTGCGAAGGCATCGACCGCCAGCGCTTCGCCCCGCTGCGGATCGGCCAGTCTCTGCTGGTGCCGGTCTATTCCGCCGTGCCGCGGGGCAAAGGACGATGTGACCGACGCGCGATCAGGGCGCTGGAATAGCCCCCCGCATCAGCCCTTGGGACAATCCCCCACCCGCTTGCCGGAGAGGTCATAGGTTGCGCGCAGCACTGCGCCGCCGCCTTCCGATTGGGTCATGGTTTCGCCCAGTGTCAGCGTATCGCCGGTATAATTGCCCTCCACCGCAATTTCCGACGTGCCCTTGCCCGCCGTGCAGGCCAGCGTCGCGATCAGGCGGCCCTTGCGCGCCATCTTGTCCTTATAAGTGCAAGCCGTGCCATCCTTGCCCGCCAGGGCCGCGGCGTCCGGCATCCCTTCGGCATCGACGGTGAGGCAGACCTTGTCCTCGCTGACTTGGCTGAGCGCCGCCTGATATTGCGCCGGGGTGACGGTGGGGGTGTTGTAACCGGTGGTCTTGCGGGTCAGCACCCACTCGCCCGCCTGCATCAGGATCGGCGCTTCCTCCGCCTGCGGCGCGGGGG
Organism: Sphingobium sp. FG58; assembly: GCF_057809055.1. Lineage (NCBI taxonomy): Bacteria > Pseudomonadati > Pseudomonadota > Alphaproteobacteria > Sphingomonadales > Sphingobiaceae > Sphingobium > Sphingobium sp. FG58. The sequence goes on from NZ_JBMDJF010000006.1 coordinate 55,897, forward strand.
CCGGTTCGCTACAGCCGCCAAGGGTCAAAATCGTTACAAGCGGCATCATCGCAAGCGGGATCGCCGCCAGCACGGTCTTTTGCATATCCTCTCCCCCGTTCTCTCAATCGGAACGGGGGCAAGGCTCTACCCGTCGCGGCCAAAGCGCAAGCGGAAATGCGCGGGAATTATTCCGCCGTGGTGCAGTTCGGCCCGATCCACTTGCCTTCGGACCGCGCCTTCATCGCCATGGCCGCGCCGTTAGGGCCGCCTGCCATCTTCATGTCCATGTCCATCGCATAGGCTTCCCCGCCATAGGTGCCGGACATGGCGGCCGTCATCGTACCGCCATCCGCCTTGCACGACACCTGCCCCTTCACGCTGCCGCCGCTGACGGCAAAGCCCTGATAGGTGCAGTTCTTATTCTCCTGACCGGAAAACATCTCGCCGCTGGGATTGGCCGCTTCTTCGGGGGTGACGCAATATTTGAGCGAAGTCTGGCTCATCATGCTCTTCATCTGGTCCTTCATGCCAGCAGGCGCGCCCGGCATATTGGACAGGTCGATATCCTGCACGGTGAAGCGCCCCTCCCACTGGCCCGGCTTCAACTGCACCTTGTCGACCGCAGCCTTGACCTCCTCCTTGGTCATCGAGCCGTTGGCCGACGCGTCGCCGGGCTTGTCGCCGCAGGCTGCGAGCAGCAGGGTCATGGTGGCGGCGGCAAATACAGCTCTGATCATCGCTTATCCCCTCATCGCGTCGGCATGGGCTGGGCCGTGGATAGCGGAGCATATCAAGCCGGTGCGACATTGCAAAATTGTCGCCGAAATGGACGGGATTGAGCTATTTGTTCTTGATTTGTTCTGATTGTCGTGCTACCTGATTTTCCGCAAATCGGGGGATGCGCCAATGCCGGAGAATGAGTCGAGCCGACAGCCAGGACGGACAGCCTTCAATCTCTATCTCCGTACGGGTCGGCGACCCGCCCTGGCCCCGCCCGTGCAGGTCGAGGTGAAATTCAACCCGTGGCACGACGAAGAGGATGGGCGATTCACCTTTGCCGGACAAGGCCGTTACTTTCCGCGCGGCGGTAATACTCGCGCACAGACCATGGAAACCGCAGCGGGCGGACAGGTGCGGCGACCGGCCCGGCCGGATAGCGATGGCGTGCCGGATCGCCGCCACCTGCGCGCCGATCATCCCGGCAACCATTCGACCCATATCGTGCAGCCGGGCGATACGCTGACGCGCATTGCGGCGCGGCGCAAGGGGCTGACGGCGCGCGATCTGGCATGGCTGAACCAGCATCCACTCGACCGGCCACTCAGCATCGGCCAGCGGATCAAAGTGCCGCATCAGGCCTATCTGGATGCCGGACGTGCGGCCAAGAACAAGTTTCTGGCACTAGCCTATTATATGGACACGCATGGCGGAAAATTGCCGCCCGACCCGGCCAATCCACCGTCGCTGGAAAGTCAGATCCTCGACACGAACTGGCGAAAGGAGACGAAAAATGGCTATGATTTCCATATGGATGTCATTGCGCGACCGAGGGAAGTCGTTGCTGTGCTTACAGACGGCCCGATTGCCGCGCGCTCACGACGCGCTCAGGCTCAGGCGGGGCATCCCGATCGCCGTCCGGGCGATGATGGCGGTCATTTTATCGCTGCCCGCTTCAACGGTCCCGGCGACAGCGTCAATCATTTCGCCCAGGACCGGAATTTCAACCGCGGTGCCTATCGCGCCATGGAAGATGGTTGGGCGAGGAATTTGCGAGACGGCAAAAGCGTCGTCGTCCATATCGTTCCACTATATGCGGGAACCTCCAAACGGCCCTATCGCATCAACGTCACATGGCGCGTCAACGGCAAAGAAGAATTCAGGGATTTCTCAAACGAAAGCAAAGGCAAGCCCCGTGACCGATAAACTTGACGCCTTGGGGCCGCTTATGAACGAGATTGGACTCGAATTGGCCGCCCTGGTCGGCGGCGATCCGAATGGTGTTTTTCTTTATGTGGAAATCGGTGAGGGTTGGGTGAGTCCCAGCGTTTTTAAGGACGAGGGAGAAGTCATCCGCTATTATAATCCAAGTGATACAAATCTTAGCGATATGCTGTGGGAAGCTTGGTATCTCGAACCAGATGGACCAAATATGCGATGGTCGGTTCTGGAATATACCATCCAAGACAAAAAATTCCACGTCAGCATGAAATATCCCGAAGAGGTCAACGTAGAGATCGTCGATGACGAACGGCGCGAAGCCGCCCTGCGCGCCCGTTTCGGCGACAAGCCTGTCGTCTATCCACCCCCGCCCAAAGGCGCGTTCGAGTTGAAGCCCTGACGTCAATTGCGTCCTGACGCAAAGACCCCATATTGCCCCCATGGCCATTCAGATCCGCACCACGCTCGACGAGCCCGATACCGACGCCCATTTCGTGCCGCACCGGCCTGCGCGGCCGGACAAGAGCGAGGGGGGGCGGCCCTTCACGCTGGTGAGCGATTATGAGCCGTCGGGCGACCAGCGCACCGCGATCCCCGAACTGGTGGAACAGGCGCTGGCCGGGGAGCGCGATCAGGTGCTGCTGGGCGTCACAGGCTCCGGCAAGACCTTCACCATGGCCAAGGTGATCGAGGCGTTGCAGCGCCCGGCGCTGATCCTGGCGCCCAACAAGATTCTCGCGGCGCAGCTTTATGGCGAGTTCAAGAGCTTCTTTCCCGACAATGCGGTCGAATATTTCGTCAGCTATTATGATTATTACCAGCCCGAAGCCTATGTCGCGCGGTCGGACACCTATATCGAGAAGGAAAGCAGCGTAAACGAGAGCATCGACCGGATGCGCCATTCGGCCACCCGATCGCTGCTGGAACGGGACGACTGCATCATCGTCGCATCCGTCTCCTGCCTCTATGGCATCGGCTCGGTCGAAACCTATTCGGCCATGACCTTCTCTATGAAGAAGGGCGGGATAGAGGATCAGCGCGAGATCATCCGCAAGCTGGTCGCGCTTCAATATAAGCGCAACGATGCGGGCTTTGCGCGCGGCAATTTCCGGGTGAAGGGCGATAATCTGGAAATCTTCCCGTCCCATTATGAGGATACCGCCTGGCGCATCAGCTTTTTCGGCAACGAGATTGAGGCGATCGTCGAGTTCGACCCGCTGTCGGGCAAGAAGGTCGCAAGCCTCGACTATGTAAAGGTCTTTCCCAACAGCCACCATGTCACCCCCGGCCCAACGCTCAAACAGGCGATGGAGGCGATCCGCTTTGAACTCACCGAACGGCTGAAGGAATTGGAGGCGGAGGGCAAGCTGCTGGAGGCGCAGCGGCTGGAGCAGCGGACCAATTTCGACCTGGAGATGATCGCCGCGACCGGCAGCTGCGCGGGGATCGAAAATTACAGCCGTTTCCTGACCGGGCGTTTGCCCGGCGAGCCGCCACCGACCCTATTTGAATATCTGCCCGAAAATGCGCTGCTGTTCGTCGATGAAAGCCATCAGACCGTGCCGCAGATCGGCGCGATGGCGCGGGGCGATCATCGGCGCAAGATCACCCTGGCCGAATATGGTTTCCGCCTGCCCAGCTGCATCGACAACCGCCCGCTGCGTTTCAACGAGTGGGACGCGATGCGACCGCAAACGGTCAGCGTCTCCGCCACGCCCGGCAAATGGGAAATGGAGCAGACCGGCGGCGTATTCAGCGAACAGGTGATCCGCCCCACCGGCCTCATTGACCCGCCTGTCGAGATCAAGCCGGTCGAGGATCAGGTGGATGACCTGATCAACGAATGTCGCAAGGTCACGGCCAACGGCTATCGCACGCTCGTCACCACGCTGACCAAGCGGATGGCGGAGGATCTGACCGAGTTCATGCATGAGGCGGGGATCAAGGTCCGCTACATGCACAGCGACGTCGAGACGCTGGAGCGCATCGAGCTGATCCGCGACCTGCGGCTTGGTGTCTATGACGTGCTGATCGGCATCAACCTGTTGCGCGAGGGTCTGGACATTCCCGAATGTGGGCTGGTGGCGATCCTCGACGCGGACAAGGAGGGCTTTTTGCGCTCCGAAACCTCGCTGATCCAGACGATCGGCCGCGCCGCGCGGAACGTGGACGGGCGCGTCATCCTCTATGCCGACCGGATCACTGGCTCCATGGAGCGCGCACTCAACGAAACCGGGCGCAGGCGCGAGAAGCAGGAAGCCTATAACCGCGAACATGGCATCACGCCGACCACGATCAAGCGCAACATTGGCGACATCATCGCCCATGTGTCCAACAAGGACAGCGTGCTCATCGAAACCGGCGACGCCGACCGGCCCCACATGGTCGGCCACAATCTGCGCGCCTATATCGAGGATCTGGAAAAGAAAATGCGCGCCGCCGCCGCCGACCTAGAGTTTGAGGAAGCCGGCCGTATCCGCGACGAAATCCGCAAGCTGGAGGCCGAGGAGCTTGGCCTGCCACACGAACAGCAGGTGGCCGCGCCCAGGGGGCGTGCGACCGAAGGCAAGCCGGGGACGCGGAAGTTGCGATACGGCAAGACGCAGAAGAAATTTGGGCGGTAAGGCTTTTTGCGCCCCTCCCGCAAGCGGGAGGGGAAACAAGGTTCGCCACTCCCAAAAAACCACCGCTGGATAATCCCGCGCCGCGCTCTACATAGCGCCTATGCCGCCTGACATGCCCACATCTGCGCCCTTGCCCCCTGTCTGGGCGACGCTTCGGCGGTTCCTGCCCTATTTGTGGCCGGCGGATGCCCCGGCGCTGCGGCGGCGGGTGGTTGTCGCCATGCTGTGCGTGCTGGCAGCCAAAGCCATTAGCCTCGCCATGCCCTTTGCCTATAAGGCCGCGATCGACCGGATGGTGCCGGGGATGGAACCGGCCGCGAGCCTCGCCATCGCGCTCGTCGCGGTATATGCGGGTGCGCGCTTTGGCAGCGTGTTGTTCGACAATCTGCGCAATGCGGTGTTCGAGAAGGTCGGGCAGGAGGCCGGACGGCGGCTGGCCGACGATGTGTTCGTCCATCTCCACCGTCTGTCGCTGCGCTTCCATCTCGACCGGCGCACCGGCGCGGTCACCAAGATTGTCGAGCGCGGGACCAAGAGCATCGACACGATGCTCTATTTCCTGCTGTTCAACATCGCCCCCACCGTGCTGGAGCTGGTCGCGGTCTGCGCCATCTTCTTCGTGAAGTTCGGCGCGTGGCTGGTCATCGTCACGCTGGCGATGGTCGCGCTCTATATCTGGTTCACCCGCACCGTGACCGAATGGCGCAACCAGTTGCGCCGCGACATGGTGGACATGGACACCAACGCCGTCGCCCATGCGGTCGACAGCCTGCTCAATTTCGAGACGGTCAAATATTTCGGCGCGGAAGCGCGCGAGGCGAAGCGTTACGGCACGTCGATGCGCCGCTATGCGCAGGCGGCGGTCAAGAGCGAGAATAGCCTGGCATGGCTCAATATAGGCCAGTCGCTGATCACCAACCTGATGATGGCGGGGGCGATGGGCTATACCGTGTGGGGATGGAGCCGGGGGCAGTTCACGACGGGCGACGTGGTGCTGGTCAATACGCTGCTGGCCCAGCTGTTCCGGCCATTGGACCTGCTCGGCATGGTCTATCGCACGATCCGGCAGGGGCTGATCGACATGGAGGCGATGTACAAGCTGATGGACACGCCGCAGGAGATTGCCGACGCGGACGGCGCGCCTGCCCTGGTCCCGTCCGGCGGCGAAGTGCGGTTCGATCATGTGCGCTTCGGCTATGATCCTGAACGGGAGATTTTACACGATGTGAGCTTCACCGTCCCGGCCGGGCGGACGCTGGCGATCGTCGGGCCATCGGGCGCGGGCAAGTCCACCATCGCGCGCATCCTGTTCCGCTTCTACGATATTCAAGGGGGCCAGGTCAGCATCGACGGGCAGGATATCGCCAGCGTGACGCAGGCATCGCTGCGCGCGGCGATCGGCATCGTGCCACAGGACATGGTGCTGTTCAACGACACGGTCGGCTATAATATCGGCTATGGCCGCGAAGGCGCTTCGCAGACAGAGATCGAATCGGCAGCCAAGGCCGCGTCGATCCATGACTTCATCCTGAGCCTGCCCAAGGGGTATGAGACGCGCGTGGGCGAGCGGGGTCTGAAACTGTCAGGCGGGGAAAAGCAGCGGGTGGCGATTGCCCGGACGCTGCTGAAGGACCCGCCAGTGCTGGTGCTGGACGAAGCGACCAGCGCGCTCGACAGCCGCACCGAAAATGAGATTCAGGATGTGCTGCGCAACATTGCGCGCAAGCGGACCACCCTGATCGTCGCGCACCGCCTGTCCACCGTGGTCGACGCGGACGAGATCATCGTGCTGGACCAGGGCCGCATCGTCGAACGCGGCCGCCACGCCGATCTGGTGCGGGCTGACGGGCTCTATGCCGTGATGTGGAACCGGCAGGCCGCCGAGCGGGAGGATATGCGGGTCGAGCCGGGGATAAGCGACGTGTTTGAGGTGGTGCGGCCTTAACCGATCATCAGCTGGGATAAATATCCTGCTGTCGCTCAACAATATCGGACCAGAAGGGTATGTGTCGTGGAGAGCTAATTTCGTAACGACCTTCAAATTCGTTGCGGAAATATTCCTTCAAGTTTGCGCCATAGTAAACTGTATCGAACCCATGCATCGAGAAAACCGGATTGCCCGCCTCACTTGGTGTTTCGGGAATAAAGCGATGCGAAAGCAACGGTATGAGACGCGGCGCTGATTGGAATGCTGCGCGCACAATCTCTGCCCGCTCTGCCGATAGATCAGGAATATCTCCCCAATCTGGCCACCAAAGGCCATTTTCGACATTAAATAACAGACATTCCAACGGCCAATTCAACATTTGCCTGATACGGTCATTTTCTGATGCCCAATTGTAGCCATCTTCCGGCTGCCGGTCTAAGAGCACGTCGATCAAGTCTGGTGGAAAGCGCAGGGCGTAGCGTTCCTGTGCGTCATCCAGCTCGCTTTGGGTATAACCGGTAGTCCAGCGGCGCATATCTCACTCACGTTTCAACTGGCACCAACCTGCTGTCTTGTCCTTTCACTCCGCCGCGAACCGCGCCGCCACCTCCGGCGGCACGCGCAATATGCGGCCCGTGCCTTTGTCCACGATCGCCCAGGTCGATCTGGCCGTGACCTTCACCTTGCCGTCGGGTCCGGTAAACTCGATCAGCCGGTCGAAGCGCGCGCCGCGCGGGCCGTCGGGTATCCAGGTGCGCGCCGTCACCGTCTCCCCCTCCGCCACATTGCCGCGATAGTCGATTTCGTGGCGAGTCACGACCCAGACATAGGCATCGACATGGGCTGGGTCGGCATCATGGGTCCAATGTTCGGTCGCGACCTGCTCCATCCACTGGACCCAGACCGCATTGTTGACATGGCCGAGTATGTCGATGTCAGCGGGTTGGGCGGTGATGCGTGTGGTGTAAGTGGCGGGCATTCTTCTCTACCTCCGTTCGGGCTGAGCGAAGTCGAAGCCTTCTGCTGAGCGGAGCGAAGTGGCTTCGCTCCGCTCAGCCTGGCCCTTCGACAGGCTCAGAGCCTGCCCCCGGCTTGATCGGGGGGCGAACGGAGGAGAGGTTGGCTCTGTCACGCGCCAGCCATCCCCATCTGCCACAGGATGAACGCAAATTCCTCCGCGCTTTCGTGCAGACTCTCGAACCGCCCGGACTTGCCACCATGGCCCGCGCCCATATTGGTCTTGAGCAGCAGGACATTGTCGTCGGTCTTGGCCGCGCGCAGCTTGGCGACCCATTTGGCTGGCTCCCAATAGGTCACGCGCGGGTCGTTCAGCCCTGCCGTCACCATCAGCGGCGGATAATCCTGCGCCGTCACATTGGCATAAGGGTCATAGGCCAGGATCGTCTCGAACGCGGTCTTGTCCTCGATCGGGTTGCCCCATTCGGGCCATTCGCCCGGCGTCAGCGGCAGCGTCTCGTCCAGCATGGTGTTCAGCACATCCACGAACGGCACATGCGCCACCACTGCGCCCCACAGGTCGGGATCGCTATTGATCACCGCTCCCATCAACTCGCCCCCGGCCGATCCGCCCGAAATGCTGATCCGCCCCTTGCTCGTATAGCCCAGATCGATCAGCTCCCTGGCCACATCGACAAAGTCGGTGAAGGTATTGTTGCGCTTGTCCAGCTTACCGTCGAGATACCATTGCTGGCCCAGATCGTCGCCGCCGCGAATATGGGCGATGGCGAAGGCAAAGCCGCGGTCGAGCAGCGACAGTCGCCCGGTCGAAAAGCCCGGCTCCATCGCCATGCCATAGGCGCCATAGCCATAGAGGTGCAGCGGCGCGCTGCCGTCACGCGGCAGGTCGGCGGGATAGACGATCGATACCGGAATCTGCGTGCCATCGCGCGCCGGGATCATCAGCCGCTCGGTGGCGTAGCGGGTCGCGTCATAGCCCGACGGGATTTCCTGCACCTTGAGCAGTTCGAACCGTTCTTCGGTAATATGATAGTCGAAGATCGTGTCGGGCGTGACCATCGATTCATAGCCGATGCGCAGCACCGTCACATCATATTCGGGATTATCGTCCAGCGACGCGGAATAGCTCGCCTCCGGGAACGGCAGGCGTTTTGGCGTGTGGGTCGCATAATCGCGCAGCTCGATCTGGTCGAGACCATCCAGCCGCCCTTCGGTGACGTAGAAATGTTTGAACAGGGTGAAGTCGGTCAGGTAGAAATGCGCGTCTGGCGCGATCACCTCCGTCCACTGGTCGGGCGCGTCCAGCGTCGCCTTCACCAACCGGAAATTGGGATGGGTGTCGTTGGTCTTGATATAGAGCGTGCCGTCATGCTCATCGACATCATATTCGCGCCCCGCCTGCCGCGCAGCCACCAGTAAAGGCGGCGCGGTGGGATTGTCTGCGGGGATCAGCCAGGCTTCGGTCGTCACATGATCGCCGGTCGCGATGACGATCCATTTTTCCGACGAGGTGAGGCCGATCGAGACGCGGAACCCCTCATCATCCTCGTGGAACAGCTCGACGTCAGACTCGATGCTCTGCCCCAGCCAGTGCAGCCGGGCATTGTCGGTGCGCCAATTCTCGTTGGCGAGGCCGTAGAGCAGCCCCTTGCTGTCGGACGTCCACACCAGCGAAGATAATGTGTCGGGGATCGATTCCGGCAATATCTCTCCGGTGAACAGATCCTTGATCCGCGCCTCGAACCGTTCCGACCCGTCATTGTCGATCGCATAGGCAAGGTAGCGCCCATCGGGGCTGACCGACATCGCGCCCAGCCGGAAATAATCATGCCCTTCCGCCAGCGCCGGTTCGTCCAGGATCAGCTGGTCCGGCCCGCCGGCCACGGGCTTGCGATACCATTTGCGATATTGCGCCCCGGTCTCGAACGCGCGCCAGTAGATATAGTCGCCATCCTTTTGCGGAACGGAACTGTCATCTTCCTTGATGCGTCCCTTCATCTCGGCAAACAGCGCGTCGGTCAGCCCCTTGTGCGGGGCCATGGCGGCCTCGAAAAATGCATTTTCCTGGCCCAGATAGGCCAGCACATCCGCGTCCTTGACGTCCGGGTAGCCCGGATCGCGCAGCCAAGCATAGTCATCGCTGACGGTGATGCCATGATGGGTGATGCTGTGCGGCCTAGGCGGGGCAACGGGCGGCGTGGTGTTTACGGTCATTCACTATCCATCTGCAAGGGAGCAAGGCGGGCGCTGGCATATGTGCCACAGCCTGCTTATGTTGTTGCCATTATGGCCTGCGCAAGGGGGCCGATACGCAAGGAAGTATGAATGTCCACCTATCAAGACCGTCTCAACGCCCTGCGCGCGCAATTGGTGCGCGACCGGCTGGACGGTTTCGTCGTGCCTTTGACCGACGAGCATATGAGCGAATATGTCGGCGCCTATGCCCAGCGCCTAGCCTGGCTGACCGGGTTTCAGGGGTCTGCGGGCAGCGCAGTGGTGCTGCCGGAACAGGCGGCGATCTTTGTCGATGGCCGCTATACGTTGCAGGTGCGCGAGCAGGTCGATGGCGCTTTGTGGCAATATGAAAGCGTACCGCAAACCTCCATCGCGGCCTGGCTGAAAGCCCATGCCCCGGCGGGCGGGCGGATCGGCTATGACCCGTGGCTGCATACCCGCGCGTGGGTGGAGCAGGCCAGCGCCGCGCTGGCGGAAAAGGGGGCGACGCTGGTGGCGGTGGACACCAACCCGATCGACCTGGTCTGGCCTGACCGCCCTGCCCCCAGCGACGCCCGGCTGGTCGTGCATGACGATCGCTTTGCCGGGCAGAGCGCGGCGGAAAAGCGGCAGGCGATGGCCGACTGGCTGGTCGAGAAAAAGGCCGATGCTGCCGTGCTGTCCGCACTGGATTCGATCGCCTGGACCTTCAATATTCGTGGTAAGGATGTGGACCGGACGCCGGTGGCGTTGGCCTATGCCATCGTCCACGCCGACGCGACCGCCGACCTTTATGTCGCGCCCGAAAAGATGGACGAGGCGGTCGCCAAGCATCTGGGCAACGCCGTGCGCGTGCATGATCGCGCCGCCTTTGCCGATGCACTGGCCGGTTTTGCGGGCAAGAGCGTGGTGGCCGATCCCGAACGGGCGGTGGCCGCGATTTTCGAGGCGCTCGACAATGGCGGGGCGACCGTGATGCCACTGCGCGACCCCGCGATCCTGCCCAAGGCGATCAAGAACCCGGTCGAGATTGCCGGGCATAAATCGGCACAGGCGCGCGACGGCGCGGCATTGAGCCGCTTTCTGCATTGGGTATCGGTGGAAGCGCCCAAGGGCGGCCAGACCGAAATGACCGCCGCCGACCGGCTGGAGGCGTTCCGCAAGGATACCGGCCTGCTGGAGGATTTGTCCTTCGACACGATCAGCGGCGCCGGGCCAAACGGCGCAGTGGTGCATTACCGGGTCGAGGAAAAGACCAACCGCTCGATCGAGAGCGGCACCCTCTATCTGGTCGATTCGGGCGGCCAATATCGCGACGGCACCACCGACGTGACGCGCACGCTGGCGATCGGCACGCCGACCCGCGAGATGCAGGAACGCTTCACGCTGGTGCTGAAAGGCCATGTCGCGCTGGCGTGCGCGGTGTTCCCGGTCGGGACGCGCGGCGGCCAGTTGGACATATTAGCGCGGCAGTTCCTCTGGGCGCAGGGGTTGGATTACGCCCATGGCACCGGCCATGGCGTCGGCAGCTTCCTGTCGGTGCATGAAGGGCCGCAGCGGATCGCGACATTTGGTGGCGGCGACGAGCCGTTGCAGGCGGGCATGATCCTCTCCAACGAGCCGGGCTATTACAAGACCGGCGAATATGGCATCCGCATCGAAAATCTGGTGCTGGTGGAGGAACGCGCCGTGCCGGGCGCGGAAAAGCCGATGCTGGGCTTTGAAACGCTGACCTTTGCCCCGATCGACCGCCATCTGATCGCGCTCGATCTGCTGAGCGCCGACGAGCGGGCCTGGGTCGACGCCTACCATGCCAAAGTGCTGTCGGTCGTCGGGCCGCAACTGGACGGCGACGCAAAGGCGTGGCTGGAAAGCGCCTGCGCGCCGCTTTAATCTTTCGGACTGTCGGGCGCAGGCGGCGGGGGCATGACTTCGCGCGCCTGCGCCTTGCGGCGGCGCAGATTGTTGCGCAGCGCCTGCGCCAGCCGCGCCTTGCGATCATCCTGTTCGCTAGTCATGGCATGGCCTTAAGCAAAATGTGGCATCGGCTGCAACCCGCCTTGACAAGGGCGGCGCGCGCAGCCATAGGCCCGGCTCCGCAGGCCGAACAGGCCCGTGGACATGAAATAGTGCTGCCGTAGCTCAGTGGTAGAGCGCATCCTTGGTAAGGCTGAGGTCGTGAGTTCAATCCTCACCGGCAGCACCATTTCTCCCCCCGATATATTCGTGAATGAACCCGCCCGGCGGGGCCATGTACGCCGTCAGGCGGGCGGTGGCGCGCTTGATTCCGCGATCAGCAGCGGCAGATCGACCTGCATCAGCGTATCGGTAGGCCGTTTGGCGATGATGTCGAACAGGCACCGCGCGGCCATCTGCGCCATCTCCCCCATCGGACGCTGCACCGTCGTCAGCGCCGGGACGATCATCCTGGCTAACAGGCTGCCATCAAATCCTATGACGGTCAGGTCGCGCGGCACCATCAGGCCGCGCGACGCGGCGACCTTGATGACACCGGCGGCCATGATGTCATTGGCCGCAAAGATCGCGGTCGGCATCGGATCGATCGACAGCAGCCGCTCCGCCGCCGTCACGCCCGATTCAAAGCTGTAATCGCCAGCCGCCTCGCCCACCAGCGTTCCGCCCGCAGCGGTCAAAGCGGACAGGAAGCCCGCGCGCCGCTCCTGCGCCGACAGCATGGCCGGCGGGCCTGACACATGGCCGACGCGCCTGTGACCCAGCGCGACGATATGCTCCGCCACCCGCGCGGCCGCACCGCGCTCGTCGGACACCAGCATAGCGTCGAACCCGGCAAGGCTGACGGACGAAAGCGCCACCGCCGGGATGCCGACGTCCTGAAGCGCGTCGGCCAGGCCCGGCACGCCCGATACAGGAGCCAGGATGATAACGCCATCGACACGGGAGCGCCGGACGAAATCCAGCACATCCTCGATCGAGCCATCCTCGCCCGTCGGGGTTGCATGGGCGATGACCTCATAGCCCTGCGCGGTTGCTTCGTTCGCCAGTCCGCGCTGCACATCGCCCAGCACCAGCACGTTCCTGTCATTATGGATCATGCCAATCAGATAGGACCGCCCGGTCGCCAGCCCCCGCGCCCGCGCGCTCGGCCGGAAACCCAGTGCTTCGATCGCGCTCAGGATCGTCGCGCGCGTCTCCGCATTGACCTTGGGCGATCCGTTGATGACGCGGGATACGGTGCGAATGGAAACATGCGCCCGCGCGGCCACGTCTGCGATCGTGACATCGGCCCCGACCGCCCAATTCCCCTGCTTCGTCATGCAGCAGCCATAGCCGGTCTGCCGATGCAGGCAAGATCAGGCTGGCGGCGGGATCAGCCTGTCTTTATGCGCTCTCTTGCACGGCTTCCACCGGCGCACGGCGCGACCGTTCCTTCACCTTGTAGAAATCCGCCTCAAACTTGGGGCGCATCGTGCCGCACAGCCGGTCCCAGATCGTGGTGTAGCCGCCGAAATTACCGGTGAAATAGCGATGATGCTGATCGTGGAAGGTCGTGGAGATGAACCATTTGGTCGCCCAGCTGCGGTTCCACCAGCGCGGCAGAAATTCATAGCCCGAATGAACATAAAGACCCATGATGATGTTGGTCGGTACGATCAGCGCGACGGTAGCGTCATGAACCGTAAAGACCGCCAGGAACAGCGGCACGAACCCGCCATTGATCAGCGATTCCAGCGGGCTGACCGACAGGGTGGTCAGCAGATTGGGCGACGTTGAGCGGTGATGCAGCTTATGGACCCAGCTATAGACCGGTTCCTTGTGCATCCAGCGGTGCAGCCAGTAGAAATAGGTGTCGAACAGGAAGAAATAGAGGGCATATTCCAGCCCCACCCGCCAGAGCGCTGGCCCCGTGGCAAAGCTGATCGCACCCGACGCTTCCAGCGCATGGCGGAGCGTGCCGAGCAGAAAGCCGGTAATGGCGAGATTGATGACTGCAAACAGCGCTTCGTTGCGGAAGATCGCCCATTTGAAACCCTTGGGCTGGATCTTGCGTGCCTTGAAATAGCCGCTGACCACGCCTGCCGCGATGCCGCTGGCGACGAACAGCCCTAGCCAGATCGACAGCAGATGATCGCCATTGAGTAACCAAGCAAACATGACACGCCTTCCCGTCCCGCGCCATTGATAGCGCGGGACAGGCGCTATCACCTGTCAGGCTGAGAAATTTGTCCGTCCCGACAAATAGGGCAATATCGTCGCGCCCTCAGTTCGCGAAGCTGATGCCGATCCATAGGGTGCGCGGGGTGCCCAGGTCCATCGACCCGCCCGCGTTGCGGGTGACGACCGCCTTGTCGAACAGATTTTCGCCGCGCGCCACCAATGCCACGCCATGGCCGACCGGCAGCCGCGCGATCGCATCGACCGTCAGCGCGTCGGGCAGAACGTCGCTTTGCAGGTCATCCTCATATTGTTTGGCGACATAGCGCAGCGTGGTGGACAGGGTCGGTCCCTGCGCCGGGCTGTAGGCGATCGTCGCGCTGGCGGCATGACGCGGGCTTTGCGCCGGGGTCAGGCCGTTGAAAGCAGCGCCGGGGGCGTGGACGCGGCTGTGACTATAGGCGTAGGAGGCCGACAGGCGCAGGTCGCCCAGCGCGGCCGTTGCGGTCAATTCTATCCCCTTGGCGACGATGCGATCGACATTGCGACGCTGGCGGGTGGTGGCATTGATCGTGACATTGGCGATGGCGTCATCCAGCCGGTTGTAGAAGGCCGTGGCTGACAGGGTGACGCCCGGCGTGGGGGTCAGGTCGATGCCACCCTCCGCGCCTTTGAGCTTTTCCGGGGTCAGCGCATCATTGGCCTGGGTCGTGATCGGAAAGACCACGAAAGGCCGATAGAGTTCATTCAGAGTCGGCAGACGGAAGCCGCTATAGGCAGCGCCGCGCACGGCAATGGCCTCGCTCACCCGGTAGAGCGCGCCGACCCGGCCCGACACTTCCCAGTCCGACCGATCGGCAAAGGCGCTATTGGTCGCCGCCCCGGTGGTGGCGCTCACCTGCCGGTAAAAGCCGTTGCAGATCGACCAGCGATCAGCCCGCACCCCGCCGGTCAGGACCAGATTACCAATCGTCCAGTCATCCTCTACGAAGACGCCGCTGGTCAGCTCTTCGCCCCCGGCATGACGGCGGAAGGTCGCCGGGTTGCTGGCGATATTGGCGTTAAACGCATCCTCGAACATATCGCCGGTGGCAAAGCGGGTATCGACGCCGACGCGCAGCAGATGGTTGCCGCCAACCGGCGGGCGCAACTCGATCTTGCCGCCAAGCCCGGTCGAGGGCGTGTTGCGCTGATCAAGCGACTTGCGGAAGGTCGAGGCGGACATGACGATGTTGGAGAAGTTGCGCGCCTGGATATAGGCCAGCGCATCGACCTGCCAGCGTCCGCGATTGATATAGCGGATGCTGGCGTCCTGTCCCTGGCTCATACTGTCCGCGCCCGCAAAACGCAGCGTGCGGTTATCCTGAAACAGGGTCGCGCGAAATTGCAGTTCGGCGGTGGTGGAAATGGGCGCAACCGCGCGCATATTGGTCGACCAGCCGTCATAGGCGGCTGGCACGGTCGCGGCGCCGCGCTGGTTCTTGAGCGTGGTTTGGAAGCCATCGCCCCGGTCCCACCGGCCCGACAGTGACACATAGCCGCTGCCAAGGTCCGGGGTGAGGCTGGCGGACAGTTCGGTCGAATTGCGGCTGCCGTAAAAGGCGCTCGCACCAAAGGTCGGCAACTGGTCGCGCGTGGCGCTGGCCAGTTCTATGGTGCCAGCTACCGCCCCCGCGCCGAACGCACCAATGCCGCCGCCGCGCGTCACCCGGACGACCGAAAGCCGGTCAGGCACCAGCGCGCTGAACGGGATATAGCCGAAGAAGGGATCGGCCATCGGCACGCCGTCGAGCAGCACCAGCGTCCGGCTCGACGCATTGCCGCCCAGCGCGCGCAGGGTCGCCCCTTGCGCTGAAGGGTTGGCGGATCGACTGTCGGAGCGGCGGAACTGCTGGAAACCCGCAACATCGCCCAGCACGCTTTCGATCCGACCCGACGCGCTGTCCTGCAACCGGGCGCGATCGATCAGCACCGATCCATAGGCCGGGGTGCCGGGCGGCAGCGACAGGCCCGTACCCGTGACGATGATGGACGGCGTGTCACCCGCATCCTCCGGCACCTGTGCCAGCGCGGCGGTAGGCATGGACAAGAGCAAGGCGGGCAGGACGATAATTTTCATGGCGATCCCCTCGACGCCCCTCTCTTTATTTTCCATCGTCTTTGCAAACGGAAAGGGGCCGCATCCCTGTTTAGGATGCAGCCCCCGCCCCGTGACATTGTTCCTTGGGTCGATCAGCCGATCAGAAGAACAGGATCGCCCCAGCCGCCAGCGCGTCCGAACTGGCCTTGTTGTCATTATGCGCTTTCGACGTCGTGTGGACATATTCGCCCAACAGCGTGACCCAGCTGTTCAGGCCATAGCGCAGTTGCCCGACCCAGCTGCCATTCTTGTCCACCAGCAGCGGATTGGCGAGCGCATCGCCGGCATTGGCATAGTCGAGATGGCTTTCGCCATAGCTGGCCCCGACCGAGATTTTGCCGAACGTCGCCAGCCCCTGAAGATAGAAGCCATGGCTGTCGCGCCGGTTGCCAAGGCCATCGGTGTCGAACAGGTTGAGCGCGGTGGTGCCAAGGCCCGACGCATCATAATAGGTGCCAACCACGGTGATCGGCCCGAACGTGACCTTCGCACCCGCGTCCCAGCCCCAGCCGGTATAGTCCGGCCCGGCGACCACATTATGCTTCTGGCTGATCCCCGACAGCCACAGCCGCGTCGCGACATCGCCCAGCTTGCCATCATAGACGAATTTGGCCTGGAAGCCGGGCTGCTTGTTCGATTCAGCTGGCCCCGTCAGGGAAGAAAGCGGCTCGAAAATGCCGATGCTGGCGGTGAAGCCATTGAAACTGGGCGTCGTATAAGTGATCTGCGGCTGGAAATCGGTATAGATATAGCCGGTGCCGATGCGCCCCAGCGTCGTGTTGGATGGCGCGACATTGCCCGCCGGCGTGCCCGATGACAGCAGGGTGATGTCATTGAGGATCGCTTCTGACCCGAACAGGCCGATGTCGCGACCGATCTTTACCTCGCCAAAACCCGCCCGGCCAAAGGTCAGATAAGTCTGGCGAAAATCGATCCCGGCGGTCTGGAGCGCACGGGGATTGCCGGGGCCGTTGGCACCGCCCGCCGCTGCATAATTGACCGAGTTGATGCCCGGATACATGCCGAAATGCGCGCCGACATCCCAGCCTGCCTGTGTCGTCATCGCCTCCACTTTCAGGAAGCCAGGCAGCAGCCCGTTGCGGACCGCGGAACTATTGCCGCCAACCGTCGCCACACCGCCCACGACGGTGTTGGTGGCGCTGGGTGCCTCGCCATTGTCATGGACGTAGAAGCCATTGACCGAACCGGAGAATTTGAGCGTGACGTCGCCCATTTGCAGCCCAACGCCGCTGTCGGCCATGCGGACGAGCGGCTTGCCGCCCGACGCATCGGGGGTGACCGGCGGTGCCTGCGCGGCCTCGGCGCTCTGGCCCTTCACCAGGTCCTGATATTCCTCATCGGTCAGGATGCCCTTTTCATGCAGGCGCTTGAGCAGATCGGCGGTGGTGCCGGCCATGGCCGGTGCAGCGGTGGCGGCGAGCAGCAGCGCGCCCGCCGCGCTCATCAGGCGCAACGTCCTTTTCATATCATCCTCCCGTTCGTGCCGCCGGTTTCCCCCCGGCTGAAGCAGGAGGGTGGCGCGCCCGGATGGACGGGGAAATTGGACTTAGGTTCTCATTCCTTCGGACAGGACAAGCGCGCGGAACGGGCGCGCAATCAGTGGCTGATCAGGCCGACGATGCGCACCAGTTGCGATTCCCGGCGACACCCGGTCTTGTCGTAGATGCTGCGCAGCTGCACCTTCAATGTTTCCGCTGACACGGATCGTGCCGCCGCGATGTCGGCGCGGGACTGGCCCGCCGCCAATCGGATGGCGATGTCCGCTTCGGCCGGGGTCAGGCTGAATGTCCGCATCAGCAGCTGGACATGACGATCGCTTGGCGCACCGACCCGTGCGATCACGATGGCGCGCGGCGCGAAGGGCAGCGACCAGGGGCGGCTGGGCAATGGATAAATTTCAAGCATGATCCCAACGCCACCGGCGTCGTCGCCCAGCGCGACCGGATCAGCCGCGCGGCCGGGCGGGTCGATCACAGTGCGGACGGCGCGGGTGATGGCGCGGCTTTCGTCCGCCCGTTCGCTTGCCAGCCAGCCGTCGCTCACCCTGATACGGCTGGTCGCCAGCAGCGCTTCGGCGCGCGGGGTCATGCCCCCGACCCGGCCCGTCGCATCGAGCAGCCAGCAGGCGCGGTCCATCGCCTCGAACGTACCGGACAGCAGGGAAAATCCCTGCTGCTCGATCGCGCGCTGGAGCCGCACCGCAGTGCGGGCATGGCCGGCAATCTCGCCGAACAGGTCACGCTGCTCCTGCGTCGTGCGCCCGTCCTTGCTGTCGCGCAGCAGCGCCAGCCCGATCATCCCTTCCCGTCCAGCCAGAAGGCGGGTCTGGCAGCCGTCAAAAATGTCGAAATCGGCGCACAGGTCGAGATAGTCGTCCGATCGCAACGACTGGCGGGCGACGTCATAATGGACTTCGTGGACGATCGGCGGATTATCCGCCAGCCCGTCGGCGGCGACACGGAAATTCAGGTCGGGCCGGGACTGGTCGATCGCGGCGGTCTTGGCGATGATGCTGTCATCAATGTCGCTGATCCAGTTGAAGCCGCTGGCACCGGGACCAAAGCCGATCAACTGGCCATGACGCGAGCCCGTAGCATTGGCCATGGCCCTGATCGCCCCGTCCCAATTTTGCGGATCAAGCGCGGCGGACAGAAACAAGTCTGCCCATTTATCCCCATCCGTGGCGTATGACGCCATCCCCAAAACCCCCACAGTCCCGTGGGCATCCGTTACGCAATATACCGATGAAGTCAAATAAACGGCGAGAATAGTGTCTTATAATTCTTGGCGATGTTGATCTGGATTAATCCAGATCAGGCCGCCTGCGCCAGCGCCTCTTCCCGCACGGCGCAGAACATCCGGCAGGGGGGAATATTACGCCATTCCAGTTCATCGCTGACCCGCCCGAACACGGGGTCGAGCAGGCGGCGGACATAGCGCGAATATTGATAGACCAGAAACGCCCCGCCCGGCCGCAACGCGGCGCGTGTTTCGGCGCAGATCGCCGCGCCCACGCCATCTGGCAGCGTCGAAAAGGGGATGCCGGACAATATATAGTCGGCTTGGGGCTGCCCTGCTTCCCGAATGAAACGGCGTACATCAGCTGCCGATCCATGCACGACCTTAAGCCGGGGATCGTCGAACTGCGCCTCCAGATAGGCAACGAAATCCAGGTTCAGGTCGATCGCCAGCAGGGTGGCGTCGGGATGCAGCCGGTCGAGGATCGCCTGGGTGAAAGTGCCCACCCCCGGTCCATATTCGACGAATAGTCGCGTATTGTGCCAATCGACCTGATCCAGCATGCGGTTCACCAGCGCGGCGGACGAGGGGATGACCGATCCGATCATGCCGGGATGCTTGACGAACTGGCGGAAAAACATGCCCCATTGCTGGAAGAACCGGCCTGCACCTGCCTTGCTGCCCGGAATGTTTTTCTTTTTCAAGGGTATGGAGGCCATCACTATCCGTCTGTCTATGGTCGTGGTCGGGCGTCGCAAATATCGGCGCGACTGGCAAGCTGCTTTGCGTGTGCATGACAAGGAACGCGCAGGCGGCAGATGGTTTCCCTGCCGCCTGCCAGCGCCCTAATCCTGATCCCGCTGCCGCCCGCGCAACATGCCCGGCGCGACGAAGCCGATCGGATCGACCTGCATCGCCTTCTGCTTCAGCGTCGCCTGGATCTTTTCATATTCATGCTCCATTTCCGGCGTCACTGACGCGCGGGTTTCTTCCAGCGCTGCCTCGAAATGCGCCATCGTCACCTTGTCGACCGACAGCGACTGGCGCAGCGCGAACAGGCCCGCCCGCCGTGCCAGATCCTCCAGATCCGCGCCGGTAAAGCGCTCCGTCCGTTCCGCCAGCGATGCCAGATCGACATTGTCGGCCAGCGGCATCTTGCCCGTGTGGATCGACAGGATGCGCTGACGCCCCGCCTGATCGGGGACCGGCACATAGATCAACTCATCGAACCGCCCCGGCCGCAGCAGCGCCGGATCGACCAAGGTCGGCCGGTTGGTCGCGCCGATGACGACCACCGATTGCAATTCTTCCAGCCCGTCCATCTCGGCCAAGATCGTGTTAACCACTCGCTCGGTCACTTGCGGTTCGCCCATGCCATTGCCGCGCGCGGGGACCAGGCTGTCCAGTTCATCGATGAAGATGACGGTCGGCGCCACCTGCCGCGCACGGGCAAACAGGCGAGCAATCTGCTGCTCGCTCTCACCATACCATTTGGACAGCAGGTCGCTAGATTTGGTGGCGATGAAATTGGCCTGCGCCTCCCGCGCAACGGCCTTGGCCAGCAAGGTCTTGCCGGTGCCGGGCGGACCATAGAGCAGGAAGCCCTTGGCCGGGCGGATGCCGATGCGGCGGAAGGCGTCAGGGTCTTTCAGCGGCAGCTCGACCCCCTCCTTCAGGCGCATCTGCGCCTCGTCCAGCCCGCCGATATCGGACCAGCCGATATTGGGCGCCTGCACCATCACTTCGCGCATCGCCGAGGGCTGGACCCGCTTGATCGAGGCCATGAAATCGTCGCGTGTGACCGACAATTCCTCCAGCACGTCGGGCGGAATCGTGCCGTCCTCCAGATTGAGGCGCGGCATGAAGCGCCGCACCGTCTCGATCGCGGCCTCGCGGGTCAGTGCGGCAAGATCTGCCCCGACAAAACCATAGGTCATGCGCGCCAGTTCCGACAGGTCGACCGTGTCGCCCAGCGGCATTCCGCGCGTATGGATGCCCAATATCTCGCGCCGCCCCCGCTCGTCGGGGACGCCGACGACGATCTCCCGGTCGAAGCGGCCGGGACGCCGCAACGCCTCGTCAATCGCTTCGGGCCGGTTGGTGGCCGCAATCACCACAAGATTGGTGCGGGGCTCCAGCCCGTCCATCAGGGTGAGCAATTGCGCGACGAGCCGCTTTTCGGTCTCGCCGGTCACCTGTCCCCGCTTGGGTGCGATCGAATCGATCTCGTCGATGAACAGGATCGACGGCGCAGCCTTGGCCGCCGCCTCGAAAATCTCGCGTAGCTGCTTTTCGGATTCGCCATAGGCCGACCCGACAATTTCCGGGCCGTTGATCAGGAAGAATTCAGCTTCCGACTCATTGGCGACGGCGCGCGCCAGCCGGGTCTTGCCTGTCCCCGGCGGACCATGCAGCATCACCCCGCGCGGCGGATCGACGCCCAGCCGCTGGAACAGTTCGGGATAGCGCAGAGGCAGCTCGACCATCTCGCGCAGCTGGTCGATCGTGTCAGCCATCCCGCCGACATCGTCATAGGTCACGTCCGCGCGACGGGCCTCCTTCGGCTCCTCATATTCGGGGCGCAGCTCGACCTCGGTCTCGGCGTCGATATGGACGATGCCCTTGGGTATGGTCGACACGACCACCAGCCGGATTTCCTGCAAGGCATAAGCCGGCGCGGCCAGCATCTGGCGCAGTTGGGGCGGCATGTCGCCGGGCGGCACTTGCTGCTGGCCCGCCGTTGCGACGACATCGCCCGCCGTCAGCGGCCGCTGAAAGAATACCCGCTTCAAGGCTTCGGGATGGCCCTGAAGTCGCAGATTATTTTGTGCAGGTGCGAACACGACCCGCTGCGCGGCGCGCGATTCCAATTTGTCGATATGCACGAAGTCGCCGGAGCCGACCCCGGCATTGGCGCGCTGCAACCCGTCGAGGCGCAGCACGTCGAGTCCTTCATCTTCCTTATAGGGTCGCACCACCCGCGCGGCGGTCGATCGCTTGCCGACGATCTCGATCACATCGCCTTCGGCCAAGCTCAACTCCGCCATAACCGCCAATGGCAGCCGCGCCAGCCCGCGTCCGGCATCTTCCGGTCGTGCATTGGCGACCTGAATCCGGCGTCCCGTGCTGTCCTCTTGCGCCATTTTGCTGTCCTGTCCTTGTCGCTTCCGTAACGAGATAGGAAACGCCAGAGCGAGAAAAAGGGGGCAAGCCCGAAACGATCGGCACAAAAAAAGGGCCGACCCAAAGGCCAGCCCGGAAAGTTTTAGGAGAGGATGCCTGAAAGGCACCTCCTATGTGCAGCGCGGCAGACTTTATTGCAAGTGCGAAAAGAAAAGCGGAGTTGCAGAAAATGCATCTTGCCATTTTGCAGATTTTCCTGCTCAGTACGGTCAGGATGCTTGGGACCGGCTGACACTGCGATCGACAAAAAGACATGACGCGACGCAGCGCACCGGCTTCGGATTAGTGAATATAGATGCGCAGATTGCCGCCACTTACGGCCCTGGAGGCCTTTGTTCAGGTTGCGCGCCTTGGCTCGGTCAAGGCGGCAGCAGAGGAACTCGCGCTCTCGACTCCCGCGCTCAGCCGCCGCGTTCAGGCGCTCGAACGCTTCATCGGCCGCCCCCTGTTCGACCGGAAGCATCAGGCGCTGGAAATCAATGCCGAGGGGCAGAGGCTGCTTGACGATATCGCCCCGGCCCTAGATTCCCTCGCCCAGGCGCTGGAAAATATCCAGAGCGGCGGCAACCAACTGCGCCTGCGACTGGCGGTCATGCCGCTGTTCGCGACCCAGCGGCTCTTCCCTCATCTGGGCGCGCTGCGGACGCTGCATCCGCAATTGCACATCGACATCGAAACCACCCCCTATGCCGTCGCGCGGCTGGGCGAAGGGCTGGACGCGGCGATCGTACTGGCCAAGGATATTGATGCAGCGCTCTATGCGCATGAATTGGACCATGACGAAATCTATGTCATCGGCGCGCGATCCCTGCTCGAACAGCCCCATGCGCTGACCTCGCCGGAGGAACTGGCCCAGCATACCGTGCTGCTCCACCGCGACATGCCGCTGGCGTTCGATGCCTGGAAAGAGGTAGTCGGCTTGCCCGACCTGCAACCGCTGGCCATCGACAATTATGATTCGGGCCAGTTGATGCTGGAAGCCGCTGCCCAGGGGCTGGGCGTCGCCTTCATGCACGCCAGCCATTTCAGGGAAGCGGCCGACAGCCGACTGGTCCGCCTGTTCCCGATCCGGGTCGAAAGCCCCTATCGCTATTTCTTCGTCTGCCGCCCCCGCGCGCTCCAGACTCGCGCCGTGCGCATCTTCCGCGACTGGCTGGTCGCTGCCGATATTTGAGACTGGGCGTCGCCCATTCGTACCGCACCGGCCCTCACAGATTTTTCTCTGTCTTGGCTCTTAACCTTGTTTCGCGACCGCCGTTATAGCCAACATGACTGGGGCCATTTCACCTTCCGCTAGCCCGCAACATGGGCTGACCGACCGTTTGGCACGATGGGCGAAAGGCCTGTCGGGCAAGCCTGACGAGGAGGTCAGCGTGGAAGAACAGCGCCCTCGTTCCGGTTCGGCATCCAGCCGCGAAGTGAACCGCCGCCGCCAACTCTATGGCGAGATTGGCGACTTTCTGTTCGCTCATGATCTGGACCTGACGCCCATCAATTTCAGCGTCGCGCTCGATTATCTGACCGGCGCGAATATCGGCGTGGAAAAGGCGATCAAGGCAGTGCTGATGGAGCGCGGCAAGATCACCAATGGCTGGATCGAATCCGTATCCGCCGAACAGCGCGCCGATGAGGTCACGCCCGATTCGCTCGCCACGATGCTGGACAAGGTCGAGGAAAATCTGACCCAGTTTACCGGCCTGATGCACGAATCGCGCAATTCGGCGAAGGATTATGGCGCTGCGTTGCAGGAACAGGCCAAGGGGCTGGCCGAGGGCAGCGACGCCGAACCCGTGCTGGCGCGTCTGGTGGGCCTGACCCGGTCGATGGTCGAAAAGACCCGGCTGGTCGAAACCCAGTTGCGCGACAATCAGAAGCAGACGCAGGCGCTCAAATCCAGCCTGGAAAATGCCCGCCGCGCTGCCGAACATGACCATTTGACCGGCCTGCCCAACCGCCGCGCTTTTGAAGGCGTATTGCGCGAAGAAGTGAAGCTGGCACAGGAAAATGGCGAGACGCTGTCAGTCGCTTTTTGCGACATCGACCATTTCAAGCATGTCAACGACACCCACGGCCATGACACGGGCGACCGGGTGCTGAAATTCGTCGCCGGGCTGCTGGCCAAGGCATCGAACGACCATTGCCATGTCGCCCGCCATGGCGGCGAGGAATTTGTCATGCTGTTCCGGGGCAAGACCGCCGCCGAAGCGTGCGAAGCCGTCGACTCGGTGCGCGAGGATTTGGCTACCCGCAGCCTGGTGAACCGCTCCAACGGCGAGCGGATGGAACGGGTCAGCTTTTCCGCGGGCGTCGCCAATGTGCTGGCCTATGACGACCCACGCACCGCCCTCAAAGCCGCAGACCGCGCCCTCTACCTGGCCAAGGAACATGGCCGCAACCGTGTCTATCTGGCGGCGGAGACGGATTGAGAAAGGGAGGCGCGTTCGCCTCCCTTAAAAATCCGGTTTCTCATAATGGGGCGGCGGGGTGATCACCTCCATCCGTTCCGACAGGAGCGGCCGGAACGACGGGCGCGACTTGAACCCCGCATACCAGCGCCGCACCGGCTCATGCCCCTGCCAGTCGATGCCGCCCAGATAATCCGCCACTGACAGATGCGCCGCCGCGGCAATATCGGCAAGGCTCAACGTGCCGCCCGCCATCCAGCTTCGATGGTCGAGCAGATAGTCCATATAATCCATATGGACGTTCGCCCGCTTCATCGCCTCGCGCAGAATGCGGGCGTCGGGCGGCGCGCGCTCGATCAGCCTTTTCTTCATCCGCTCGTGCAGCAGCGGACCGACCACGTCGCCATAGAAATTCTGGTCGAAAAAGGCGGTCAGCCGCCGCACTTCCGCCCGGCCAGCCGCCGTGCCGGAGATGAGCGGAAACTTCTCCACCGTCTCCTCGAAATATTCGCAGATCGCCTGGCTGTCGATCAGGGTGATGCCTTTCTCCTCCTCCACCATCACCGGCGTCGTGCCAGCCGGGTTCAGATCGAGAAATTCGTCGCGCATCGCCCAGGGCGATTCGCGCACCAGATCATAGCCTACGCCCTTCTCCCCCAGCAGCAGGCGGACCTTGCGGGAGAAAGGGCAGAGCGGAAATTGATAGAGAAGCCACATAGGCGATTCCTGTTAGGCGTGCCTGCGCGCGGGGGAAAGCGGCAAAATGCGGAACGGTCGATCGAGCGCTTCGGTCATATCGACCAAAAGGATGATGATAAACGGCATGAACGGCGCTTCCGGTCACCGCCTCTGGGCGGTAGAAGGCCAGCCAAACAACGGTTTCGTTACGGAAAGGATGCCCGATGTCTGACGATTTCTTCCCGGTGCCGGAGGATTGGGCCAAAAATGCGCTGATGGACCGCGCCGCGCGCGCCGCCGACTATGCCCGCTCGATCGACGATGCCGACGCCTATTGGCTGGAACGGGCGCAGCGGCTCGACTGGATCACGCCACCCACCCGCGCGAATGAAAGCAGCTTTGCCGAAGCGGATTTTGGCGTCAAATGGTTTGCCGACGGCGTGCTGAACGTCAGCGCCAACTGTATCGACCGCCATCTGGCAGAGCGTAGCGGTCAGACCGCGATCATCTGGGAACCCGATTCGCCCGATGCCGAGCCGCGCCACTACAGCTACGCGCAGGTGCATGAACAAGTGTGCCGCTTCGCCAATGTTCTGAAAGCTGCTGGCGCGCGCAAGGGCGACCGCATCACTCTATACCTGCCGATGATCCCCGAAGCCGCCTTCGCCCTGCTCGCCTGCGCCCGGATCGGTGCGGTCCACAGCGTCGTGTTCGGGGGCTTTTCCCCCGAAGCGCTGGCCGGCCGCATCATCGATTGCGATTCCACGCTGGTGGTGACCGCGGACGAGGGCCGTCGCGCGGGGAAGGCGGTGCCGCTCAAGGCCAATGTCGATGCTGCGTTGAAGGATTGCCCCAGCGTCAGGACGGTGATCGTCGTGCAGGCGACCGGCGGCGCGGTGACCATGGCACCGGGTCGCGATTTGTGGCTGCACGAGGAAGCGGCCAAAGCGTCTCCCGACTGCCCGCCCGAACCGATGAATGCGGAGGACCCGCTGTTCATTCTCTACACGTCGGGATCGACCGGCAAGCCCAAGGGCGTGCTGCACACGACTGGCGGCTATCTGCTCTGGGCCAGCCTGACGCATGAACTCTGCTTCGACTATCGGCCCGGCGACATTTACTGGTGCGCCGCCGACATTGGCTGGGTCACCGGGCACAGCTATATCGTCTATGGCCCGCTGGCGAACGGCGCGACGACGTTGATGTATGAAGGCGTCCCCAATTACCCGACGCCCGCCCGCATCTGGGAAGTGGTCGACCGGCATCAGGTCCAGACAATCTTCACCGCCCCCACGGCGCTGCGCGCGCTGATGAAGGAGGGCGACGAATTCGTCCATTCGACCAGCCGCAAATCGCTCCGCCTGCTCGGCACCGTCGGTGAGCCGATCAACCCGGAAGCCTGGCGCTGGTATCACAGCGTCGTGGGCGAAGGGCGCTGCCCGATCATCGACACCTGGTGGCAGACCGAAACCGGCGCGGCGATGATCGCGCCGACACCGGGAGCAACCGATCTCAAGCCCGGCTCCGCCACCCTGCCGATGCCCGGCGTGGTGCCGCAGATCGTCGATGCGGAGGGCCAGGTGCTGGAGGGCGCGACCGAGGGCAACCTGGTCATCGCCCAAAGCTGGCC
The DNA here is from genome assembly GCF_057809055.1 of Sphingobium sp. FG58. NCBI lineage: Bacteria > Pseudomonadati > Pseudomonadota > Alphaproteobacteria > Sphingomonadales > Sphingobiaceae > Sphingobium > Sphingobium sp. FG58. Next base: position 82,490 of record NZ_JBMDJF010000006.1, read on the forward strand.
CGGCCAGATGCGCACCGTCTGGGGCGATCATGATCGCTTCTTCCAGACCTATTTCACTACCTTCCCCGGCAAATACACTACCGGCGACGGCGCACGCCGCGATGCGGACGGCTATTACTGGATCACCGGGCGCGTCGACGACGTCATCAACGTGTCGGGCCACCGCATGGGTACGGCGGAGGTCGAAAGCGCGCTGGTGTTGCATGAAAGCGTCGCCGAAGCCGCCGTCGTCGGCTTCCCCCACGACATCAAGGGCCAGGGCATCTACGCCTATGTGACGCTCAATGCCCATGAAGAACCAAGCGACGAGTTGCGCAAGACGCTGGTCAAATGGGTCCGCACCGAAATCGGGCCGATCGCCACCCCGGACGCCATCCAGTTCGCACCGGGCCTGCCCAAGACCCGGTCGGGCAAGATCATGCGCCGTATCCTCCGTAAAATTGCGGAGGGCGAAGTGTCGGCGCAGGCGCTAGGGGATACCAGTACGCTGGCCGATCCGTCCGTAGTCGACAATCTGGTCGCGAACCGGCAGGGTTGACGCATAAGCTCAAGGAGTTGCCATGGACCGCTATACATCCGTCGCGCGCGCCCTGCACTGGATCATGGCGGTCCTGATCATCGTCAATCTGGTCCTTGGCATCGGCCATGACGCCCTGCCCAAGGACTGGGCGGTGATGCCGGTCCACAAGTCGATCGGCCTGACGGTGCTGGCGCTCACGCTGGTGCGACTGGCCTGGCGGCTGGGCCACCGCCCGCCGCCGCTTCCGGCCGCCATGCCCGGTTGGGAGAAAGCGGCTGCGCACGCCACCCATGTCGTCTTTTACGCCTTCATGATCCTGGTGCCGCTGACCGGCTGGATCATGACATCGGCCGGCACACGCCCGCTCAACTGGTTCTTCCTGTTCGACGTGCCAAAATTCGCGGTCGCCAAGGGCGATATCCTCGTCGATGTCTCCGGCGAGGGGCATGAACTTATGGGCTTCGCCTGGGCCGCGCTGATCATCCTCCACATCGCTGCTGCGCTACGCCATCATATCGTGCTGAAGGACAATGTGCTGCGGCGGATGTTGTAGCGGCTTTTGATCGGAAGCTGACAGTTCGGCTTTGGTGCCCCTACCGGTTGCGGGCGGGGCTATATCCTAACCGTAACTAAACCATCTCGCCCGTCAGCAACCGTGGCAGCGCGCCTGACTGCCCGCGCGCCTCTGCCATGAAGCGCCCTTTCAGCAGCGACGTGCGCTGCACCGCCGCCAGCCCCGCGCGGCGCGCCAAGGCAGGCAAGCGCCCCGGAATATCAAACAGCCGCACCAGCCCGTCCATCGCCACGCTGACCGAGAGCGAATCCAGGCTCCGCCAGCGCTGGTAGCGTGCCAGCAATTGCGCGTCGCCCGGATCAAGGCCCAGCCTCTTGCCCTCCACCAGCACCTCGACCAGCGCGGCGACATCGCGGAAGCCCAGGTTCAAGCCCTGCCCTGCAATCGGGTGGATCGCATGGGCGCTGTCGCCGACCAGCGCCAACCGCGTGTCGGTGATCCGCGCGGCATGGTGAAAGCCCAAGGGGTAGGAGGAACGCGGTCCGGCCAGGCTTATTTCGCCCAGGAACCCGCCGATCCGCTTCTGCGCTTCGGCCAGCCAGGCGCGCTCGGACAATTTGAGCATCGCGGGCGCCTGTTCCGTCGGCACCGTCCACACGATCGCCGATCGCGTACCGGGCAGCATCGGCAGCAGCGCGAAAGGGCCGCCGACATAGAAAATCTCATAGGCCGTGTTGGCGTGCGGCACCTCATGGTCGATCGCACTGACCATGGCGGTATGCTTATATTGCCAGCGCGTGGTGCGGATACCTGCCGCCTCGCGCGTGGGGCTGTTGCGCCCCTCCGCCGCGACCAGCAGCGCCCCCTGAATCATCGCGCCACTCGCCAGCGTCAGCGTCACGCCATCGGCATTGCGATCGACATGGATCGCGCGGTCAGGCTGGAAGCGGGTGAGACGGGTCGCCCCCTCTGCTGCCTGCGCCAGCGCGATGCGCAGGTCGCGATTGGGGATCATCGTCCCCATCACGCCATCATCGGCGTCCGGCACGAAATCGAGCGCCCCCGGCTCCAGCCCGTCGCTGACCCAGATGCGATCGATCGGGCAGCCCTTGCCTTCCAGAAAGGGCGCGACCCCGATCGCCGAGAGCATCGCAAAACTGGTCGAGCTGATCGCCGACACACGACCGTCAAAGCCGGTGGCAGTGGTATCCACCGGATCGGCGGGGTCGATCACGGCACAGCGCACGCCATGGCCGGAAAGGGCGATGCCAAGGGTCAGGCCGACAAGGCCGCCACCCAATATCACGACGTCGAAGCGTTCCATGCGCCTTATCTAGGCGCTAGGGGTGCGATTGGGAAGCGGCTGTGCGCGCCCTACGCCCGAAAGGACAGGGTGCAGCACCATAAAAAAACCCGTTCGTCCTGAGCCTGTCGAAGGGCCGTCCTTCCTTTCAAGAAAGAACGACAGGGCTTCGACAAGCTCAGCCCAAACGGGGTTTGGAATCATCCGCCGGTTACAGCATCCGCACCCAGCCCGCCGGATCCGCTACCGTCCCGCGCTGGATGCCGGTCAGTTCCGCCCGCAGCGTTTCGGTGACGATGCCGCCATCGCCATTGCCGATGGTGAAGTCGCCATCCACGCTCTTGACCGTGCCGATCGCGGTGACGACCGCCGCGGTGCCGCAGGCGAACGCCTCGCGCAGCTTGCCGCTGGCCGCATCGGCGCGCCACTGGGCAAAGCTGTACGGCTCTTCGCGCACATCATGCCCCTTGGCGCGGGCCAGGGTGATGATCGAATCACGGGTAATGCCGGGCAGGATGGTGCCGCCCAGCGGTGGGGTGACGATCGACCCGTCGTCCATGACGAAAAAGACGTTCATGCCGCCCAGTTCCTCAACCCACTTATTTTCCGCCGCGTCCAGAAACACGACCTGGTCGCAGCCATGGCCGATCGCTTCCTTCTGCGCGACCAGCGACGCGGCATAATTGCCGCCGCATTTGGCAGCGCCGGTGCCGCCCCGCGCCGCGCGGGTGAAATGTTCCGACACCCACAGGGTCACGGCCTTCTTGCCGCCCTTGAAATAGGCACCGGCAGGCGAGGCGATGACGCAGAAAATATATTCGTTGGAAGGGCGCACACCCAGGAAATTCTCGCTCGCGAACAGGAAGGGGCGCAGATAGAGGCTGCCTTCCCCGCCCGGAATCCATTCGGCGTCGATCTGCACCAGCGCCTCGACCGCCTCCAAAAATATGTCCTGCGGCAGTGCGGGCATCGCCATGCGCTCGGCCGATTCGGCAAAACGACGGGCATTTTCCTCCGGGCGGAACATGGCGATGCTGCCATCTTCCAGCCGATAGGCCTTCATCCCTTCAAAGATTTCCTGCGCATAATGCAGCACCGCGCAGGCCGGGTCGATCTGGAACGGCTCGCGCGGACCGACCGCATGGCTGTGCCAGCCCTGCCCTTCGGTGTAGCGGATCGTCACCATATGATCGGTAAAAATCCGCCCGAAACCGGGGTCCGCCAGCAATACGGCACGCTCGTCCGCCGACACAGCCCTGGGGCTTGGGGTGACGGTAAAGCGCGATGTCTGCTCGACGTCCATAGTCTGTCTCCTTGGGTTGGACGGCGTGCCTATGTCACAAATGAGCGCATGAAACAACGTCAACTATACTGACCCATCAGGCCATTGCGCCCATGCTGGCCTCTTGGCGCTTTCTCGCCACCCCGCTATCGCTCGGCCATGCACTTTTTTTCCGACAATGCGACCCCGGTTTGCCCGCAGGTGATGGCGGCGATGGCAGCCGCCGACAGCGCCGACCATGGCTATGATGGCGACCGGTGGAGCGCCAGGCTGGACGGGGCTTTCTCCGCCCTGTTCGACACGCAAGTCCGGGCGCTGTGGATCGCGACCGGCACGGCGGCCAACAGCATCGCGCTGGCGACGCTCTGCCCGCCCTATGGCGGGGTGATCTGCCATGAGGAAGCGCATATCGTCGTCGACGAATGCGGCGCGCCCGGCTTCTTCACCCATGGCGCCAGCCTGATGACGCTGCCGGGGGATGGCGCGAAGCTGACCCCCGAAGCGGTCAACGCACGACTGGCGGCCATCCGTCCCGACGTGCATCAAATGCCCGCCCGCGCGATTAGCATCACCAACGCCACCGAATATGGCCGCCTCTATGCCCCTGATGAGGTTACGGCCCTCGGTGCCATCGCCCGCAGCCATGACCTCGGCTTCCACATGGATGGCGCGCGTTTCGCCAATGCGGTGGCGCATCTGGGCTGCACACCCGCCGACCTGACATGGCGCGCCGGAGTCGATGCGCTCAGCTTTGGCTGCGTCAAAAATGGCGGGATGATCGGCGAAGCGCTGCTCTTCTTCGGCCCGCAGGCCGATACCCGCGCCGCGGAGGCCGCGCGCTGGCGCAAACGGTCGGGGCATCTTTTCTCCAAGGGCCGCTATCTCGCCGCGCAGATATTGGCGATGGTCGAGGATGATCTGTGGCTGGCCAACGCCCGCGCCGCCAATGCCGCCGCGCAGGCGCTGGCGCAGGCTGTGCCGGATCGCCTGCTCCACCGCGTGGCGGCGAATGAGCTGTTTATCCGCCTGACCGCACCAGAGGCCGCAACGCTGCGCGCGCAAGGCTTCGATTTCTACGACTGGGGCGAAGGGGCCGCGCGGCTGGTCACCAACTGGTCGCAGGACGCCGCGAGCGTCGAGCCGCTCGCCGCCGCGCTACGGGCGCTCGACGATGGCTGAACCCGCCGACAAGGGTGGCATCCTCTTCCCCTTCATCCTCGTCACGCTGATCTGGAGTTCGACCTGGATCGTCATCCGCGACCAGATTGGCAGCGTCCCGGCCAGCTGGTCGGTCTGCTATCGCTTCGCGCTGGCCGGGGTCGCCATGGCCGTCTTTTGCCGGATGCGCGGTGTGTCGTTGCGGATCGGCGGCGCGGGGCTGATCTTTGCCGCTTTGCTGGGGACGGCGCAATTCGTCCTCAACTTCAATTTCGTCTATCGCGCGGAACTGACCCTGACATCGGGTGTCGTCGCGGTGATCTACGCCATGCTGCTCATCCCTAACTCCATCCTGTCCTTCATCATTTTCCGCCAGCCGGTCGGCCGCGCCTTCATCGCCGGGTCGGCGGTGGCAACGGCCGGTATCGCGCTGATGCTGACCCATGAATATCGCGCCGCCGGCATCGCGCCGGGCGACGTGCTGGTGGGTGTCGGCTTCGCTGTCGCCGGATTATTGAGCGCGTCTGCCGCCAATGTCATGCAGGGAATGGAGATTGCCCGCCGCCTGCCGATGATCGCGGTGCTGGCATGGGCGATGCTGATCGGCGCAGGCATCGACGCCGCCTATGCACTCGCCACGGTCGGGCCGCCTGTGGCCGAATGGCGCGCGGGTTATTGGCTGGGCGTCGCCTGGCTGGGGCTGGCCGGATCGGTCGTCACCTTCCCGCTCTATTTCCGCCTGATCCAGCGCATGGGCGCTGGCCGCGCGGCTTACACCAGCGTCCTGATCCCGATCATCGCGATGCTCATTTCCACGCTGGTGGAAGGCTATCGCTGGACCGGGCTAGCGGCTGGTGGCGCCTTGCTGGCGATCGCGGGCATGGCCATCGCGCTGCGGGCGAAGGCGGGGTAAATTCCCCCGCCCGCGCTTTCTCTTATCCGCCTCTTATCCGCGCAACACGCCGCCCAGCTTCTGCGCCGCCTTGACGATCGCCGCGCTGATCGCGTCCAGCTCTTCCTGGGTAAAGCTCTTCTCGCCCGGCTGGAGCGTGACTTCGATCGCCAGCGATTTGCTGCCTTCGTCCACGCCCGGCCCGGTAAAGACATCGAACAGGCGCGCGTCCACGATCGCCTTCTTGTCCGCGCCCTTCACGGCCCGGACCAGCGCATCAGCCTCAACGGCGTCAGCCACGACAAAGGCGAAATCGCGCTTCACCGCCTGCAAGGCGGGTGGCGCATAGGGCGCGCGCATGAAGCCGGTCTTGCGCTTGCCCGGTATCGCGTCGAGGAAAATCTCGCCCGCCACCACCGTGCCGCTCAACCCGAACTGCTTGGCGAGGCCCGGATGCAGCACGCCATATTCAGCCAGCACCACCTTCGGCCCCAGCCGCAACGTCCCCGACTGGCCGGGATGATAGGCCGCCGATGCTTCCCCGAAACTCTGGAGATTGGCGACCGGCGCGCCTGCCGCCGCCAGCAGCGCCATGATATCAGCCTTGGCATCATAGGCGGTGAAGGGCTGGGCCTTGCCATCCTGCCAGCTGCGCGACTGCTTTTCGCCCGCCAGTACGAAGCCGACGGTCGCCCGCTCGCCCTGCTTGAAATAGCGCCGCCCCAGCTCGAACAGTCGCACCGACGCAGCGCCGCGATCCATGTTGCGGCGGCTGGCCGACAGCAGGCCGGGCAGCAGCGAAGGCCGCATGACCTTCAGATCCTCCGAAATCGGATTGGCCAGCACCCACTGTCCCCCGCCCACGGAAGCAGCCTCCTTTTCCGACAAGAAGGACCAGTTGATCGCCTCTGCCAAACCGCGCGCCGCCGCCGTCCGGCGCACCCGGCGCTCGACCAGCTGTTCCGCCGTGGCGGTCGGGCGGGCAACGCCGGGCATACGCGGAAGCGGGGTGGAGGGTACATGCTCCAGCCCGACGATGCGCACGACCTCCTCGACAATGTCGGGCCAGCCATCGACGTCGCGCCGCCAGCTTGGCACGGTGATCGACCAGGCGCCCGGCACGATGACCGGCACGCCATCCTCATAATCGGTGCGGTTTTCCTGCCCGCCCAGGACAAAGCCCAGACTTTCCAGGATGCGCTTCTGCTCGTCCGCCGCCACATAGACGCCCGCCAGCGTCAGACACTGATCGGGGGTATAGGCCACGACCTTGGGCGTCACCGGCGGCGCGCCCGCACGGGTTGCCTCACTCGGCGTGCCGCCGCACAGATGCGTCACCAGACTGGTCGCGATCGACAGGCCATCGTCCAGAAAGGCCGGATCGACCCCACGCTCGAACCGCCCGCGCGCGTCTGAGGTCAGGGTCAGCTTCTGCCCCGTCATCGCGATCCGTTCGGGCGTAAAGTAAGCGCATTCGATCAGCACGTCGGTGGTGCCGTCCTGCGCGCCCGAATGTTCGCCGCCCATGATGCCGCCAATGTCGTGGACCGCTTCATCGTCGGCGATGACGGTCATCGTCTCGTCAACCGTATAGGTCTTGCCGTTGAGCGCCAGCACCTGCTCGCCCGGCTTGCCCTTGCGCGCCACCAGCCCGCCCTTCAGGCTCGCCATGTCATAGACGTGCAGCGGACGGCCCAGGTCGATCATGATATAGTTGGTGATGTCGACCAAAGTGCTGATCGGCTTCTGCCCGATCGCCTTCAAACGCTTGGCCATCCATTCGGGCGACTGGCCATTGGTCACGCCGCGCACGGTCCGCGCGAAGAAGGCCGGGCAGCCTTCCGCATCCTCGGTCCGCACGTCCGGCCCCGGACCCACGCCTGCAATCTCTGGCACGATGATGGCGTTGAGCGTCCCCAACCCCGCTGCCGCCAGATCCCGCGCAATGCCGCGCACGCCCATGCAGTCCTGCCGGTTGGGGGTGATCGACACGTCTATGACCGGATCGTTCAGCCCCGCCCAGTCAGCATAGACCTGCCCCACCGGCGCGGCTGCATCCAGTTCGATGATGCCGTCATGATCATCGCCCAGCTCCAGCTCGCGCGTCGAACACATCATCCCGTTGGATTCGACGCCGCGAATGGCGGTCTTTTTCAGCACCATGCCGTTGGCAGGCACCACCGCGCCCTCGGTCCCGAACACACCGACCAAACCCGCACGCGCATTAGACGCGCCGCACACGACCTGGAGCGGCGCGCCGTCGCCATGATCGACGGTCAGCACTTGTAACTTGTCGGCCTGCGGATGACGCTCGGCGGTCAAAACCTTCGCGATCTTGAAACCACCCAGCTTTTCCGCCGGATTCTCGACCCCCTCGACCTCCAGCCCGATGGCGTTCAGCGTCTTGAGGATCGTGGGCAAGTCCGCATCGGTCTTGAGATGCGTCTTGAGCCAGCTCAGGGTGAACTTCATGCGCCCACTCCCCCGCTCAGCGTCGGCACGTCCAGCGCCGAAAAGCCATAATGTTTGAGCCAGCGCAGATCGCCGTCGAAGAAGGCCCGCAAGTCGTTCATCCCATATTTGAGCATGGCGAGCCGGTCGACCCCGGTGCCAAAGGCAAAGCCTTGCCACTCGTCTGGGTCCAGTCCGCACGCCTCGATCACCCGCCGGTTGACCATGCCGCTGCCCAGCACTTCGAGCCAGCCGCCATCGGCTGCATCGCCGTCCCCGCCGATCACCCGCTGGCCATTCACTAGCGCATAGCCGACATCGACCTCGACAGAGGGTTCGGTGAAGGGGAAGTAGCTGGGGCGCAGGCGCAGGACGATATCCTCGCGCTCGAAAAACGCCTTGAGGAAGGTCTCCAGCGTCCATTTGAGATGACCCAGCGTGATCCCCTTGTCGATCACCAGCCCCTCGATCTGGTGGAACATCGGCGTGTGGGTCGCATCTGAGTCGCTGCGATAGACGCGGCCCGGCGCAATGATGCGGATCGGCGGCGGCGTCGTCATCATCGTGCGAATCTGCACCGGCGAGGTGTGGGTGCGCAGCAGCATCCGCTTCTGCCCCTCCTCGTCGGGGAAGTAGAAAGTATCGTGCATCGCGCGCGCCGGGTGCGTCTCAGGAATATTGAGCGCGGTGAAATTATGCCAGTCGTCCTCGATCTCCGGTCCGGTCGCGACCGAGAAGCCCAGATCAGCGAAGATTTCCGCCAGTTCGTCCATCACCTGGCTGACAGGATGCACGCTCCCCGGCGGACCAAGATCGGCGGGCAGGGTCATGTCGATCTTCTCAGATGCCAGTCGCGCGTCGAGCGTCGCCTGCTCCAGCGCCGCCTTCTTCGCGGCGATCGCGGCGGTCACGGATTCGCGCAGATCCTGGATCGGCGGGCCTTTTTCCAGTCGCTCGTCCGGCGACATACCACCCAGCGTCTTGAGCAGGCCGGTAATGACTCCGCTCTTGCCCAAAGCGCCAACGCGCAACGCCTCGACCGCGTCCAGCGTGTCGGCGGCGGCAATGTCGGCAACCAGCCCGGCTTTCAATGCGCTAATGTCTGTCATCTACTGTCATTCCTGAGGAGCGGAAACATAGGCGCGCCTTAGCGAGGCGCGCCGTGCAAGGGAAGGCTTACGCCCGCGCGCCCAGCAAAGCGCCGCCAAAGCCGATGAACATCACGCCGGTCGCCCGGTTGAACAGGCGCTGGCGGTTCACCGGTGCCAGCCAACGGGCCAGTTTGATCCCGCCCAGCGCATAAGCGGCCTGCCAGCCGAGCTCGATCACCACGAAACTGATCACCAGGATCGCCAGCTGCGTCCCGAACGGACGGCTGGGGTCGATGAACTGGGGAAACAACGCGGCGGCGAAGATGATCAGCTTGGGGTTGGACAGGCCGGTCAGCAGCCCGGTCAGGTAGAGCGCGCGGTCCGAACGCTTGGACACCGCGCCATCAACCCCGCCAACCGGCGCGCGCCAAGCCTTGATCCCCAGCCAGACCAGATAGGCAACGCCCGCGTAACGCAGCACGTCGAACAGGCGCGGCGAGGCCTTGAGCAACGCCCCCAGCCCCAGCGCCGACGCGATCAGGCACAGCAGCACCGCGCTCATCAGCCCAGCCATCGTCGCCAGCGCGCGGCGCGGACCATGGGCGATGCTCTGCGTCATCACATGCAGCATGTTCGGCCCCGGCGTGGCGGAGATCAGGAACACGGCGGTCACATAAAGCCACCAGAGATGCAGCGACATGGGGTTGGTCCTTATGTAATATCCCGTTCGGGCTGAGAGAAGTCGAGGCCCTCCGCTGAACGCAGTGAAGCGCCTCGCCAGGCTCGGCAGAACCCTTCGACTTCGCTCAGGATGAACGGAGTAGTGGCAACAAACAAAAAGGGCGCCGGAAGCTTCTGCCCCGGCGCCCTTTTGACGATCTTGCGATCGACCGGCCTTATGCTGCGGGCAGCGCAGCCTTGGCCTGGGCGATGATGGCGCTAAACGCCTCGCCTTCGTGCATCGCAATATCGGCCAGAACCTTGCGGTCCAGCTGCACACCGGCGAGCTTGAGGCCATGCATGAATTGCGAATAGGTCAGGCCTTCAGCGCGGACACCCGCGTTGATGCGCTGGATCCACAGGCCACGGAAGCTGCGCTTCTTGACCTTGCGATCGCGATAAGCGTACTGGCCGGCCTTTTCGACCGCCTGACGGGCGACGCGGATCGTATTCTTGCGACGGCCATAATAGCCCTTCGCCTGTACGAGAAGCCGCTTATGCTTGGCGCGGGTGGTTACACCCCGTTTGACGCGTGCCATTGTCCCTTACTCCTTACTTGAGGCCGTAGGGCGCCCAGAGGCGGACGTGAGCCACGTCGGCATCGGACAGCACGGAAGTACCACGGTTCTGGCGAATATATTTGGCGTTGTGGCTGATCAGACGGTGACGCTTGCCAGCGACGCCGTGCTTGACCTTGCCGGAAGCGGTGAACTTGAAGCGCTTCTTCACACCGCTCTTGGTCTTGAGCTTGGGCATTTTCGTCTCCTTTGCGTAGCGCGACGATTACAGACAGCCCCGGCAGCCCTAGTTAGCCGGGCGGTCCCACTGAATATCGCGAAGGGCGCGCATAGGCGGACATGCGCATAAAGGCAAGCGATTCGCACATGGCGCGCGACCGGAGCCATTTCGCCCGCCGGGGCGTTGAGGCCGCCATGGTCGATGGTGATGCGCAGATTTCGGAAAGCCCGGCCCCCGCGCCCCGCGCAGGCTATCGCGCCCATGCGACCGCGCTGCGCGAACGGTGGCGCAGATTGCCATGGCCCGTGCGCCTCCTTCTGGGCATTGTCGGCTTTCTCTTCGCAATCTGGCTGATCCTGTTCATTACCAAGGGGCGCTTCCTTAAAAGCCCGTTCGAACAGATATTGGGCAATCGGCTCCAGCGCGAAGTCCGCGTCGGCGGCGATTTCCAGCTCTATTTCGCGCCGATCAGCATCAAGTTCCGGGCTGAGAAGGCGCGCATCACCAATCTGCCCTGGGCGAGCCAGCCCGACCTGTTCCGCGCCGACCTGATCGACGCGCGGATCGCGCCGCTCAGCCTGATTTTCGGCGACAAGGTCCGCCTGCCCTGGCTGGAGTTGCGCAATGGCGCGGTCGATCTGGAATGGTCGCGCGATCACAAGCATAATACATGGACGCTGGGTGATCCCAAGGCGGACGGCAAGCCGATGGTTTTCCCCCTGATAACCCAAACCAGACTGGCAGGCACCACGTTGCGCTACCGCGATCCGCGCCTGCAACTGAATGCCGACATCGGGTTCGAGACGGTCCGGGCGAAGGATACGCGCTTTATCAGCGATATACGCCTGTCCGGCACCGGCACTATGCGAAGCAAGCCGTTCACGCTCGAAGGCAGTTTGCTTTCTCCCAATGCCACGGTCTCGCGCGGCAAGAACAGCCTGCAACTGCGCGCGCAGGCTGGTGCGACGGTCGTGGACGTCACCGGCACACTGCCCGGCGCGACGCAGCTGGAAGGCAGCGACCTGCGCCTCGTCACCCGCGGTCCCAACCTTAGCCTATTGTTCGATTTTCTGGGCGCAGCCATTCCCGACACCCGCGTCTATCGCTTTACATCGGCCCTGACCAAGGTCGGCGACGAATGGCGCTTCACGAAACTGCAGGGACGCTTTGGCGCCAGCGATCTAGCAGGCCGCTTCACCGCGTCGCTTCCCGATGGCCGCCTGTTGCTCAAAGCCGACCTGGCGACCCAAACGCTCGACATCATCGATGCCGCGCCTTTCTTTGGCTATGATCCTGAAAAGATCGAACAGCAGGGCGCGGCTGGCGCGATCGAGACGGTACAGGGCACGCCGCGCCTGCTGCCCGACACGCCGCTCCGGGTCGAGGCGATCCGCAATTTCGACGCCGACGTAACCTACAGCGTCAAGCGCGTCCGGGCCGAGCGCGTCCCCATTTCCGACATCGCCCTGACCCTGAAACTAGACCGCAGCCTGCTCACCCTCTCACCGCTGACCTTCGACATGTCGGGCGGCCATGTCGCGTCGGACATAGAGATCAACGCGCGCGGCACGCCGGTCAGGACCAGCTACGATATTCGCCTTGCCCCCACGCCCATGGGTACGTTGCTGGCACGCTGGGGTGTCGAACAGTCCGGCACGACCGGCACGATCAAGGGCCGGGTGCAGATGACGGGGATGGGCGACACGCTGCATGATTCGCTCGCGACCGCCAATGGCCGCATCGCCGTGATCCTGCCCGCTGGCACGATGTGGGCGCGCAACGTCCAACTGTCGGAACTCGACATCGGCACCTTTGCGACCAAGATGTTTGCAGGCAAGCTCAAGGATCCGGTGCAGATCAATTGCGGCCTGATCGCCTTCACCGTGCGCAATGGCGTGGCAGCCGCCGACCCGATCCTGATCGACACGAAGAAGAATGTGATGATCGGCCGGGGCGGCTTTTCCTTCCGCAACGAAAGCATCGACATCGCTTTCCGCGCCGACAGCAAGAAGATCAGCCTCTTCTCCGGTCAGTCGCCGATCGGCATCAACGGCTATTTCGCCCGGCCCGGCATGTCGGTCATCAGTCCCGAACTGCTGGCGCGCAGCGGTGTGGCCGCAGGACTGGCAGTCGTGGGGACGCCGCTGGCGGCCGTCATCGCCTTCGCCGATGTCGGCGACGCAAAGGGTGCGGCGTGCGGCCCGATCCTGTCCGGTGCCAATGCGATCGCCCAGCGCACCAAGCGCGGCAATCCGCGCGACGATGTCGGCCAGGGCACGACGGCAAAGGATGAGAAGGGCAAGGGCAGCAAAAGCGAGCAGAAACGCCAGGACAAGAAGTTTCTGGGGATTTTCTGACCCCCTTATGCCCGACCCCTAATGGCTGTGGCCATGCGCCGCGTTGGCCATCGCCTCCAGCACATCTTCCAGTCGCGCCGGATCGCCCAGCGCCAGCACATGGCCGTCGCTGTCGGCAGTCAGCGGTTCACCGTGCCAGTCGCACATCAGCCCGCCAGCACCCTCTACCACCGGCACCAAAGCGGCGAAATCATAGGATTGTAGCCCCGATTCGATCACGATGTCGAGGAAGCCCGACGCCAGCAGGCCGTAATTATAGCAATCCCCGCCATAGACCGGTCCCTGCCGTGGCGATCCGCCGGAGACCGCTGCGACCAGCGCCATATAAGGCGGCACGTCGCCATCATCGAAGAGGTGCGGGCTGGTCGTCGCAATGCCTGCGCCCTCGATCGCGCGGCAGGCGCGGGTGCGGATCGGCTGGCCGTTGAAGGTCGTCGGCTGCCCCGCCATACCGGCCCACCGTTCTTTGGCGATCGGCTGGTCGATGATACCGATGGTCGGCCACCCCCCTTGCGTCAGCGCGATCAGCGTGCCGAAGATCGGCCGACCGGCAATGAAGCTGCGGGTGCCGTCGATCGGATCGAGGATCCACACCCTTTCGGCATCCTCGCGCACCGAGCCATATTCCTCGCCAATGATGCCGTCGCCCGGACGCTCTTTCTCCAATATCGCGCGGATCGCGGCCTCCGCCGCGCGATCGGCTTCCGTCACCGGCGATTTGTCCGCCTTATATTCCATGTCATAGCGGGCGCGGAAAAAAGGGCGGATCGCCGCGCCAGCGGCGTCGGCAAGGCGGTTGGCAAGGGCCAGGTCATCGCGGGTGGTCATCCCCTTCGCCTAGCGGCTGTGCGGCCTTTGCGCTAGACTGCGTGCCAATGGAGAAGGAGGGAAAAATGCCCGGTTCGCCTGTAATCCCATGCCTGCGCTATGCCGACGCCCCTGCCGCGATCGACTTTCTGTGCGACGCCTTCGGTTTCGCGCGCCACGCCATCTATGCCGATGATGCCGACCCCGCCATCATCCACCATGCCCAACTGGTGCTTGGTGCGGGCATGATCATGCTGGGCAGCGTGCAGGATATGGCCGCCGAATCGCTCTATACCTGGTCCACCGCGCGCGACCTGGGCGGGATCACGGGATGCGTCTATGTCGTGGTGCCCGATGTCGATGCCCATTGCCTCCACGCCCGCAATGAAGGCGCGGTGGTGGTCGATGAGCCACGCGACAATAACGGCTATCCGGGGCGCGGCTACAGCGCGCTAGACCCGGAAGGCAATGTCTGGAGCTTTGGCAGCTACGATCCCTGGGCTTAAGCCTTCGGCAACCCCGTCACGCTAAGACTCGCGAGCAAAGGGGTTGCCCATGGCGCTGATCGGCTGGTTCCTGAGTTTTGTCGCCCTGTTTTCGGGCCTTGCGCTGCGGCAGGACATGCCGGTCGGCGGCGCTGCCACCCTGTCCAACCTACTGATCGCGCTGGCGGTGCTGGCCTGCCCGATGGTCTGGCAGGGCAAGCCGCTCGGCATATCGCGCGGCCAGCGTGTCGTGGCCGCGCTGATCATGATCCTGTCTGTGCCGCTGATATTGCTACCAGCGGCCTGAACCTCTCAATCAAACAGGCTCGACACCGAGCTTTCGTCGGCAATCCGCTTGATCGCTTCGCCCAGCAAAGGCGCGATCGGCAAATGACGGATATGCGCGGCATTGTTCACCGCATCGGTGCCCTGGATCGAATCGGTGATCACCAGTTCCAGCAGGTCCGACGCCTCGACCCGCGCGACCGCGCCACCCGACAGCACGCCATGGCTGACATAGGCGACCACTTCCTCGGCACCGGCGGCCTTCAGCGCACTGGCCGCGTTGCACAGCGTACCCGCCGAATCGACGATATCGTCGATGAGGACGCAGAAGCGGCCCTTCACGTCGCCGATGATATTCATCACTTCCGATTCGCCCGCACGCTCGCGGCGCTTGTCGACGATGGCGAGCGGCGCATTGTCCAGCCGCTTGGCCAGCGCCCGCGCGCGCACAACGCCGCCGACGTCGGGCGACACGACCATGATGTTACGATCGCCAAAGCGAGCCTGAATATCCGCCGACATGACCGGCGCACCGAACAGATTGTCGGTCGGAATATCGAAGAAACCCTGGATCTGCCCGGCGTGCAGATCGACCGACAGGACGCGATCGGCGCCCGCCTTGGTGATCAGGTTGGCGACCAGCTTGGCGCTGATGGGCGTGCGCGGGCCGGGCTTGCGATCCTGCCGGGCATAGCCGAAATAGGGGACGACGGCGGTGATCCGCTTGGCCGACGCGCGTTTCAGCGCATCGATCATGATCAGCAATTCCATCAGATTGTCGTTGGTCGGATAGCTGGTGGACTGGATCACGAACACATCTTCGCCCCGGACATTTTCGTGGATTTCCACGAACACTTCCTCGTCGGCAAAGCGGCGGACGCTGGCGTCGGTCAGGGGGATTTCGATATAGTCGGCGATGGCGGCCGCGAGCGGCTTGTTGGAATTGCCGGTCATGAGCTTCATGGCCAAGTCCCCCTGCTATTTGGCGGCGTGACGAATTGATGACGCTGCGTGAAAACGCCGCCCCTTTAGCCGCGTCCGTTCCTGCTGGAAAGGCGCTTTTGCGCGTGGCGGCAAAATGCTCTAACGGCCCCGTTCATGACCGACAAACTTGTGATCGCCCTTGCCCAGATGACCCAATCGGTAGGCGACCTTGCCGCCAATGCCGACGCGATGCTGGCATGGCGGGACAGGGCCGTTGGCGCGGACCTGATCGTCTATCCCGAATTGCAGCTGATCGGCTATCCGCCCGAAGATCTGGTGCTGAAACCCGCATTGGTCGAGCGCGCGAATCAGGAGCTGGACCGGCTGGCGCAGGCGACTGCCGATGGCGGTCCGGCGATGCTGGTCGGCACCGTGGTTGCAGCGCATGGCGTGTTGTTCAACGTCGTCGCCCTGCTGGAGGGCGGCGCGGTGACGCAGATCCGGCAGAAGCGCGAATTGCCCAATTATGGCACGTTCGACGAAAAACGCCTGTTCGCCCCCGGCCCGCTGCCCGCGCCGATCGACTTTCGCGGCGTGAAGATCGGCGTGCCGATCTGCGAGGATATCTGGTTCCCCTTCGTCACCGCCCATCTGAAAAGCGAGGGCGCGGAGATATTGATCAGCCCCAATGGCAGCCCCTATGAAGTAGACAAGGATGACCGCCGCCAGACCATGGTGGCCGGCACGCGGGTACGCGAAACCGGCCTGCCGCTTGTCTATCTCAACCGCGTCGGCGGGCAGGATGAGCTGGTGTTCGATGGCGCATCCTTCGTCATGAACGCCGATTTCGGCATCGCGGCGCAACTGCCCGACTGGGAAGAGGCGCTGGTGCTGACCCAGTGGGAAAAATGGGACGGCCAGTGGGTCTGCCTGCCCGGCGATTGCCATGTTCCAGACGAGCGCCCCGCCGACATTTACAACGCGATGGTATTGGGCCTGCGCGACTATGTGAACCGCAACCGCTTTCCCGGCGTGGTGCTGGGCCTGTCCGGCGGGATCGATTCGGCGCTGTCCGCCGCCGTCGCGGTAGATGCGCTGGGCGCTGACCGGGTGTGGTGCGTCATGATGCCCTCGCGCTTCACCAGTCAGGAGAGCCTGGACGATGCGGTCGAATGTGCGCGCCTGCTGGGTGTGCGTTACGACACCATCCCCATCGAACCGGCGGTTGGCGCGTTCGACACCATGCTCAGCGATGTGTTCGCCGAGCGCCAGCGCGACCTGACCGAGGAGAATATCCAGTCGCGTATCCGCGGCGTGACGCTGATGGCGCTGTCCAACAAATTCGGCCACATGCTGCTGACCACAGGCAATAAGAGCGAGATGTCGGTCGGCTACGCCACCATCTATGGCGACATGGCGGGCGGCTATTCGGTGCTGAAGGACGCCTACAAGACCACCGTGTTCGACCTGTCGCGCTGGCGTAATGAGAATGTCCCGTCGTTGGGCGAGGGCTTTGGCCCCACCGGCCCGGTCATGCCGCAGCGGGTCATCACCAAGCCGCCAAGCGCCGAACTGCGCCCCGACCAGCGCGACGATGACAGCCTGCCGCCCTATGAGGTGCTGGACCCGATCCTCTACGGGCTGGTCGAGGAGGAATTGTCGGTCGACCAGCTGGTCACCCGCGGGTTTGAGCGCGAGACGGTCGCGCGGATCGAGCGGCTGCTCTATGTCGCGGAATATAAGCGCCGCCAGTCGCCCCCCGGCGTGAAACTGGGCAGCCGCAATTTCGGCCGCGACCGCCGCTATCCGATCACCAATGCGTTCAGAACATTATGATTTCCCCGTTCGCCCTGAGCGAAGTCGAAGGGTCAAGCTGAGCGGAGCGAAGCCACTTCGCTCCGCTCAGTGGATGGCTTCGACTTCGCTCAGCCCGAACGGATTTAGGATTAACCCATGACCGTCATCACCCGCTTCGCCCCCTCACCCACCGGCCACCTCCATGTCGGCAATATCCGCGCCGCGCTGCATAACTGGCTGTGGGCGCAAAAGAGCGGCGGGCAGTTTCTGCTGCGGCTCGACGATACCGACCTGGAACGTTCGCGCCCCGAATATGCCGATGCGATCCGCGCCGACCTGCAATGGCTGGGCCTCCACTGGGACGCAGAGGCGAAGCAGTCGGAGCGCTTCGCCCTTTACGAAGCGCGGTTTGAAGCACTGCGGGAATCGGGCCACGTCTATCCCGCTTACGAGACGAGCCAGGAACTGGACCTCCGCCGCAAGGTCTTGCTGGGGCGTGGCTTACCGCCAGTCTATGATCGCGCCGCGCTGACGCTGACCCCGGACCAGATCGCCGCTTACGAGGCCGAAGGCCGCGCGCCCCATTGGCGGTTCAAGCTGGATCATGACCAGCCGATCGTCTGGACCGACCTCATCCGCGGCGACCAGCGTTTCGACCCCAAATTGCTGTCCGATCCGGTCATCCGCCGCGCCGATGGCAGCTGGCTCTACATGCTCCCCTCGGTCATCGATGATGTCGATATGGGCGTCACCCACGTCCTGCGCGGGGAGGATCATGTGTCCAACACCGCGACCCAGATCCAGATGTTCTCAGCGCTCGGCGCGCCGCTCCCGGCCTTTGCGCATGAAGCCCTGCTCACGGGGAGCGAGGGCAAGCTGTCCAAGCGGCTGGGGTCGCTGGGCGTCGCGCATTTCCGCGAGATCGGGCTGGAGCCAGCCGCCATCGCCTCGCTGCTGGCGCGGCTGGGCAGTTCGCAGCCGATCGAGCCGTTCGCAGACATGCAGCCGCTGATCGACAGTTTCGACTTCGCCCATTTCGGACGCGCGCCCGCGCGCTTCGACGAAGGGGAACTCGCGACCCTCAACCAGAAGATCGTTCACCTGTTGCCTTATGATGCGGTGGCCGCCCGCCTGCCCGATGGCATGGATGCGCCGGCATGGGACGCCATCCGCCCCAATCTGGAGACGGTTGCAGGCGCCGCCGACTGGTGGCGGATCGTCACCGGCCCGATCGACGCGCCCGCACCGGAAACAGAGGATCGCGACTTCCTCGCCCTGGCCCACCGCATCCTGGCCGACGCCTCCTTTGACGCCGATATATGGCGAACGCTCACCCATGCGCTGAAGGAAGAAACCGGCCGCAAGGGCAAAACCCTTTTCCTCCCCCTGCGCCGCGCGCTTACGGGGCTGGATCATGGCCCGGACATGGGGCAATTGCTGCCACTGATCGGCCGCGAGGAAGCCTTGGTTCGCCTTCAGCCCTGAGGACGGTTTTGGAGAACAGGCGCGGTCATTTCCAAGTCCAGCCGTGGGGGTATGTTGCGATGCGCCCATGTCAGCTTTAGGGATCATGTCATGAATATCGATAATCGGCTCGCCACCTACGGGACGCTCGCTCCCGGTCGCCCCAACCATCATCATCTTGCCGATCTGCAAGGCCATTGGCTGGACGGATTTGTGATTGGCACTTTGGTCGAGAAGGGCTGGGGCGCGACTCTGGGGTATCCGGCACTGGTCCTTGATGATGCGGGCGACCGGATCGGCGTTCACCTGTTCGAATCGATCGACCTGCCTGACCATTGGTCGCGGCTCGATGCCTTCGAAGGTATCGAATATCGTCGTGCGAAGGTTCAGGTCGAAACCGATAACGGCCCCGTCGAAGCGTGGATTTACATCGACGCTGATCCCACGACCTGATGCTTGCTGCCGCTCATAGGGTTGCTGGCATGAACGCCAGTCCCCGCCGCCACCCGCGCAGCGCCGACAAAGCCAGGCCTTAGCGTCGGCGCCGCATCGCTGTCGCAACGCCCGCAAAAAACGCGGATATATGAACGTTCGAGCGATGACCTTGCTCGTCATTTTATGGCGCTTGGGAACCCCAACGCGATCGCCTCAGGCGCGCATCGACTCCAGCGCCTTGCCCACTGCGGCAATGCCTTCGGGCGCGGCGGCAAAGCCCATATGGGTGCAGTCGACCTCGATCGCGCTATCCCGCTCCCCGCTGCGCCCCTTGGCGCATTCGGGCAGGATCACCCCATCGCGCCGCGACCAGAGCGCGACCGTCGGCACGGGCGGCTTGGCTTCACGCGTGCAGGGAAAGGGCGGGCGATCGACCGGCGTACCGGACACCAGTTGATAGAGCCGCCAGGCATGGTTGGCGCGCGGGTCGCCGGAAAAGGGCGTACCCATCGTCACCACGCCGCCGACCTTGGCCGCTGCCAACTTGGCATATTCGCGCGCATACAGCCCGCCCAAACTCCATCCGACCAGCGTCACCGGACCACCGGTCATGCGTCGTATGTCGTCCACCCGACGGTCGATCGCGTCCAGACTATCCGCCTTCGGACCGAAATTGCGGCCTTGACCCCAATGATGGGCGTCAAACCCGGCCCTGTTCAGGATCGCACGCATCGGCTCCATCCGCGCGTCCGACGCCAGCAGGCCGGGGATCAGCAGCAGTGCGCGACCATCACCCCGGATATTCTGCGCCAGCGCATCGGCCTGCGCCCGCGTGCGGGCCAGATCGAAGGGAAGTGCCATATTGCCGACCAGATGCTGGACCGACGGCCGGGCGACGGCGCGCGGGCCGGACGCGAGGCGATCTTTCCAGAAAGTGGTAACGGTAGCATAAGGTGGCACGACGACAAAATCCCTTTGGCCCAAAGGCAAAGATGACAGTGTCGTGACAAACGCCGTCCGCGTCCATCGGTTTCATCGCAGTAGAGAAACTGTTTATCGCAATATTGGATCAGGGTGCCAGCGGCGACGTCTGCGCGACCGGCGCGCCCTCAACGCTGCGCAGCGCGCGTGGCTCCAATATGGCCGCCGTCTCGATCAGGTCAAGCGCACGACGCGCCTCCAGATAGCGGCGGGCCAGCTGGATCCAGCGATCCGCAACCGCACGGCCCGGCAGCCGCTCCACCTCCGCCAGCGCGGCACTTACCCGTCCGCCGTCGAGATAATGGATCGCCCGGTCAAACCCGGCCTGCGGACGGGGTGAAGGGGTCGATGCCCGGCGGATCGTCACCAGTTCGCGCGCTTCATGCTCGATCGCGCTCCACCAACTCGCATCGGCAGGGGGGGTCGTTGCCCGGTCGCCAATGTCGATCAGCCCGCCGCGCAGGTCAGCGAGCGTCACCGGCTCGCGTGCTGCATTGATGATGGTCGCAACCGCGCGCGGCTGGGCCTGGCCGAAGCGCAGCCGCAACTGTCCCTCGACATAGCCGAGCGGCGCGCCGCTATCGAGCGCCCGGCGCGCGGCGAAGGCGACCAGCAGCCCTTCGGCCCGCGCGGCATTGCCCGATGCCGCCTGCGCCTCCACGGTGATGCGGGTCAGCCGCTCCTCCAACTGCACCACACGCGCGTCGAGCATCTGCGCCGCGTCAGCGGTGAGCGGACGCTGCGCCAAAGTGGGTGCGGTATTGCTGCCCAGCAGCGGGGCCACGCTGGCCGCCTGCGGCTGAGGATTACCCCAGCGGCGCTGGATCTGCGGCCAGGCCCAGACGGTGACGCCAACCCCTACGACAAAGGCGAGGAAGATCAGGATCAGCAGCGGCACCATGCTCCGTCGCCGTGCAGAAGGCGGGGTCGGGGTCATGCTGCCAAGGCCGTCCTCGTCACTCATGCTGCCCCCTTTGCCTGTCATTCCACCCGTCATTCGCACAAACCACGCACGAGGGCCAGCATGTCGTCATCGCGTGGCTGGTCCGGCGCTTGTCCGCTGGCCCAGCCCGTTCCGCACGCCACCAGTGCCGCCGGACTGATGGCGATGATATGCAGCGCAGCGCGCGCAGCCATCGGGACTTGCGCCGCCAGCCGCTCCCCCGCACGGGGCGAATGGACCAGCAGCACCGATCCCGGCACCGCATCACGCAACAGGGCCGGATCAGGCGGCAGGCTTGCCATGCTATACACCGCGATCCGCATGACGTGCAGCGGCCCTGCCTCCATCGGCGCAACCGTCGTGCCCGCCAGATGCAGCACCGCGCGGTGGCCATCAGTTGCGATCCGCGCCGCTATGGCGCTGGCGTCGCCATCGCCCGCGACTACGCTATCAAATCCATACGCCTGCAAAGCCGCCGCCGTCGCGCTGCCCACGGCATAAGCGGGCAGCGCGCGATACGCCGCCAGCGCTGGTCCAGCCAGCCGCGCCGCATGGGCGCTGGTCATCAGCAGCGCGTCAAAATCCCCGGCCACAGGCGCTGTCCAGTCCAGCGGCTGCGGCGCGAAAAGCGGATGCACCGCCGCCTCCAGCCCCAGCCGCGCCACGGCCTGCGCCGTCCTGCCCGCACCCGGTTCGGGCCGCAGGATAAGAACCCGCCTCACGCTTCGAACAGCGACCGCAGCGCCGGACTGGCCCGGTCCAGCAGCGCACGACCCATTGCCTGCGCAGCGTCATGATCCTGCCGGTCGATATGGGCGTCCTCGCTGACCGTTTCCTGCCCGTTGGGACTGATAATCTCCGCGCGCAGGTGCAGCCGATCGCCATCCACCAGCGCCAGCGCCGCTATCGGCGAATGGCAGGTGCCGCCTAGCCCCATCAGCACGTGACGCTCGGCCATGACGCAATCGAAAGTGTCAGCATCACTGATCGCTGCCAAAGCCGCTAGCACTGCGTCATTGTCCGCCAGCGCCTCTATCCCCACCGCGCCCTGCGAAGGTGCGGGCAGCATCATGTCGATCGGGATGGTCACGCCGACATCGCCCTGCCCCAGCCGGTCCAGCCCTGCCGCCGCCAGCAGGGTCGCATGGACCTCCCCCGCCGCCAGCTTGGCCAGCCGCGTCGCGACATTGCCCCGGAACAGGGTGATGGTGGCGTCGGGCCGCAGGCGCGTCACCTGCGCAGCACGGCGCGGCGAGCTGGTGCCGACGATCGGATTGGCGGGTAGCGCATCGAAACTGTCCGCCCCTACCAGCCGGTCACGCACATCGGCGCGCGGCAGCATAGCGGCGATACGGAACGCGGCAGGGCGCAGCGTCTCCACATCCTTCATGCTGTGGACCGCAAAATCGATCTCGCGCTCGACCAGCGCCCGGTCCAGTTCCTTGGTCCACAGCGCCTTCCCGCCGATCTCGGCCAGCGCGCGGTCCTGTATCCGGTCGCCACTGGTCTGGACGGTGACGATCGCCACGGCGCTATCGGGCCAGCCATGGGTATCGCACAAGGCGCGGGCGGTCATGCGGGCTTGGGCCAGCGCAAGGGGCGAGCCCCTGGTGCCGAGGCGCAACGGTCGGTCGGACAAAATCATATGCGGCTTGCTCTAATGACCACGGGCATTAGATGGAAGCGACAATGACAATCATCCTCGGTCTGGAATCGAGCTGCGATGAAACCGCAGCGGCGCTGGTGACGGCCGACGGGCGGATTCTTGCGCATCGGCTGGCCACGCAGGAGGAAGCGCATCGCCCCTATGGCGGCGTCGTCCCCGAAATCGCCGCCCGCGCCCATGTCGAGGCGCTCGGCCCCCTGATCGAAGCCGCGCTGGCGGACGCGGAGATGACGCTCGATCAGGTCGATGTGATCGCCGCGACCGCAGGGCCGGGCCTGATCGGCGGGGTGATGGTGGGTCTGGTGACGGCCAAGGCGCTGGCCCATGCGGCGGGCAAGCCACTGATCGCGGTCAACCATCTGGAGGGCCACGCCCTCTCGCCGCGCCTGTCCGACCGGACGCTGCAATTTCCCTATCTGCTGCTGCTGGTATCGGGCGGCCATTGCCAGATTTTGCTGGTGCGCGGCCCTGGCGACTATTCTCGCCTCGCGACCACGATCGACGACGCAGCGGGCGAAGCCTTCGACAAGACCGCCAAGCTGCTGGGCCTGGGCTATCCCGGCGGGCCACAAGTGGAAAAGGCCGCGACGCAGGGCAATCCCAAAGCCGTTCCCCTGCCCCGCCCGCTGCTCGGCACGGCAGAACCGCATTTTTCCTTCGCTGGCCTGAAAAGCGCGGTCATGCGCGCGGTCCAGTCTGGTAATCATTCGACGCAGGACATCGCCGCCAGTTTCCAACAGGCAGTCATCGACTGCCTGATCGACCGCACCCGTCGCGCACTGGGGCAGGCGGACGGTATCACCGCGCTCGTCGTGGCCGGTGGCGTCGCAGCCAATCAGGCGATCCGTGGGGCGCTCGAAAAGCTGGCGGCAGACCATGGCCTGCCCTTCGTCGCGCCGCCACTATGGCTCTGTACCGATAATGCTGCCATGATCGCCTGGGCCGGAGCGGAGCGCTTTGCCGTGGGACTGATCGATGACCTGACCGTTCCCGCCCGGCCGCGATGGCCGCTCGATCCGGCGGCAGAAAAGGCGCGCGGCGCCGGAGTGAAAGCATGAAGGCTGGAGTCATCGGGGCGGGCGCATGGGGCACGGCGCTGGCGCAATTGCTGGCCGCCGACGGGCAGGCCGTGACGCTCTGGGCGCTGGAAAGCGATGTCGTCGATGCAATCAACGGGGCGCGGGAAAACCCGCTCTATCTGCCCGGTATCACACTGGCCCCGTCCATTCGTGCGAGCGGCGCGATGGCCGACCTTGGCGATTGCGATATGCTGCTGGTGGTCAGCCCGGCCCAGCATTTGCGGAGCGTCGTGGCCCAAGCCCCCGCTGGTGTGCCGCTGATCCTGTGTTCCAAAGGGATAGAGGCGGGCACCGGCCTGTTGATGGGGGAAGTGGCGCGTGCAGCGCAGCCGACATCGCCGATTGCCGTCCTGTCCGGCCCGACCTTCGCCAATGAAGTGGCCAGGGGATTGCCGACCGCGATCACGCTGGCGTGCGACGATGCCATATTGGGCGCGCAACTGGCGGCGCGGATCGCCCGCCCCGCTTTCCGCCCCTATCTGTCCGACGATGTCACCGGCGCGGAAATCGGTGGCGCGGTCAAGAATGTGCTGGCGATCGCGTGCGGCGTGGCGGATGGCGCGGGGCTGGGCCTTAATGCCCGCGCGGCGCTGATCAGCCGGGGCTTTGCCGAAATGACGCGCTTTGGCCTAGCGCGCGGCGCAAGGGCGGAAACGTTGGCCGGACTGTCGGGGCTGGGCGATCTGGTGCTGACCTGTTCGTCCACCAATTCGCGCAACTTCTCGCTGGGCAAGGGTCTGGGCGAGGGGCGTAGCGCTGCTGAGCTCCTGTCCAACCGCCGCACCGTGGCCGAGGGCGCGTTTACCGCCCCGGTGCTGCGTGATGCCGCGCGGGCGGCGGGGGTGGAAATGCCGGTGGTCGAAGCGGTCTGCGCCTTGCTGGCCGATGCCGCGCCGCTCGGCACCGTGATCGACGCGCTACTCGCGCGTCCGTTGCGGCCCGAATAAGCCGTCGCGCGACCGCACCATCATGGCTACATTCCAGTCATCAGACGGGACGACAGAGGGGAGTCGATTGACCGCGCAGCTTCCTGCGTCAAAGGACGAGGATGACATCGCCGCCCTGGCCAAGGGCGGGCGGACCAATGTGTTCGGTTTTCTCCTTCGGTTGGCTGCACGGCTGCCCTTCCTGTTCATCGCAGGCCGGGTCTATGGGGCAGAAACGCTGGGCCGCTTCGCCTATGCCGTGCTGGTGGTAGAATTTGTCGCGCAATTGGCGACGCTCGGCCTGAAACGCGGGCTGGCGGGTGCGTTGAGCCAGACCGAACGACCCCACGCCCATGTCGTGACCGATGCAATGCTGGTGACGATGATCGCTGCCCTGCTCGGCGCAGGCCTGCTGGTCGCGTTCCCACAGGCGATGTTTCCCAATAGCGGCATCAATGGCCTAGACCGGCTGCTGGCGTTGATCGTTATCGCGGTTGCCGGGTCGGACGTGGCACTGGCCGCCTGCGCCTATAAATTCGATGTCGGCGCGACCGTGCGGGCGCGGTCGATCATCGAACCCTGGGCGATCAGCATCGGTGCGTTCGCCTTTGCCTTCTATTCGACCCGCGACGGGTTGATCCTGTCCTATGCCGTGTCGATGATCGCCGCCTTCATCGCCTCGATCATCCCGATGGCGCGCCATTATGGCCTGCCGGTCGGCTGGCGGCCCGATGCCGGGCGGTTGTGGCGGCTGGCGCGGCGCAACCTGCCGCTGGCGGCCGCCGACGGGGTGGAGTGGGGATCGCGGCGGCTGGACATGGCGATATTGGGCCTGTTCGTCAGCCCGGCGGTGATCGGCATCTATTATATCGCGCAGCAGGTCGCCTCGCTGCCGCAAAAGCTCAAGACCAGCTTCGACCCGATATTGGGTCCAGTCATCACCCGCAATCTGGCGGAGGGCAATATGGCCGCGATCGCGCGGCAGGTCAGCCAGGTCGGCTTCTGGATCATCGCGGCGCAGGCGGGGATCGCGCTGGCGCTGGGCATCCCCGGCGAAGCGGTGATGGGGCTGGTCGGCCCGCATTTCGTCAGCGGCACCGGCGCGCTTGCTTTCCTGCTGATGGCCGAAGTGATCGCCGCCACCGCCGTCGTCAGCGAATCGGCGCTGGTCTATATCGCCCGCCACCGCAACCTGATGATCTCGCTCGGCATGATCGGCTGCCAGGCAGCTTTCAGCTTCGCGCTGATCCTGCTCGCGCGCCAACTCGACCTGACGGTCATGGCAGTGGCCGCAGCGCCCGCCCTCGCCCTATGCTTGGCGCTGGCGATCGGGGCCTTCGTCAAGGCGCGGTTGCTGTCCCGCCTGCTCGATGCGCCGATCAACGCCTGGCGCTGGCCGTTGCTGAGCGCGGCGGGCGTCGCCTGCATCGTCGGTTCCGCCTTCGTCGCCCTGCCGCCGCGGCTCGAATGGGTCGAGCTGGTCGTCGGCGTCTGGGCGATATTGGGCGCTTATGGCGTGGTCATCTGGCGCTGGGGCTTTGGCCCCGATGACCGCACCCTGTTCCGCAAGCAGAAAGCGGACTGATCAGGCGAACAGCGTGTCGCGGATGACGCTCAGATCATCCTCCGGCCGTGCGCCCCAGTGGGAAATCACCTCAGCTGCCGCCGCTGCGCCCAATGCCAGGCAATCGGCCACGCTGCGCCCGTCGATATGGGCAGCGAGGAAGCCGGCGGCGAACAGGTCGCCAGCGCCGGTCGTGTCGATAATTTGCGCGACCGGCGCAGCAGGCGCTTCGTAACGCACGCCATCAACGATCGCGACCGCACCCCTTTCGCTGCGGGTCGAGACCAGCACCGGCACCTTGGCCGAGATGGTCGCCATGGCCTTGTCGAAATCGTCAATCTGCGCCAGCGACTGGATTTCACCCTCATTGGAAAAGAGGATGTCGATCTGGCCATGGTCGATAAGGTCGATGAAGTCGGCGCGGTGGCGGTCGATCACGAAATTGTCGGACAGGGTGAAGGCGACCTTGCGCCCGGCCCCCCGCGCCGCGTCGATCGCCGCCCGCATCGCCGCACGCGGCTGCTCCGGGTCCCACAAATAGCCTTCGAGATAGAGGATGCCGGCCGAGCGGATCATATCCAGGTCCAGCGCAGCCTCCGGCAGAAATTGCGAGGCACCCAGAAATGTGTTCATCGTCCGCTGCGCATCTGGCGTGACGAGGATCAGGCAGCGGGCAGTCGGCACATCGCCGGTCATCACGGGCGTGTCGAAACGGATGCCGATCGCACGCACGTCATGGCTGAACACCGCGCCCAGCTGATCGTCATTCACCTGGCCGATAAAGCCGCATGTCTTGCCCAGCGCGGCGAGGCCCGCCAGCGTGTTGGCGGCCGACCCGCCGCTGATTTCCTTGGCCTGGGGCATGTCGGCATAGAGGGTTTCGGCCATTTCGGCGTCGATCAGCTGCATCCCGCCCTTGGTCAGCGCATGCTCGGCCAAGAAAGCGTCATCGCTGCGCGCGAGGACATCGACAATGGCGTTGCCGATGGCGACGACGTCAAGCGTCGGGGCCGAAACTGGAGCGGAAGCGGTCACGCAAAATCCTTATGGTGCGGGGAATGTCAGGGTGCCGTCTCTATCGGCGTGCGTGCGCCCATGCAACAGCGCGCGATTGACGGGCGTCGCGGCAGGCCGGATAATGGCCCGATGGTCCTGACCGCCGCGCTGCGCGCCTTCCCGTTGATCTTCCACGCTGCCGCCCGGCGGTTGCTGGTCAAGACATTGCTGCTGACACTTTTGGTCTTTGCCGTGCTGGCGGTGGGGCTGTGGGCGGGGGTCCATGCGCTTCGCTTGCATTATGGCTGGGGCGGCGGTGGCCTAGCGGAAGCGGCGGCGACTGCGCTGATCGTCGTTGCGCCAGGCTGGCTGCTGTTCCGCGCAACCGCGATGGCGGTGATGGGTCTGTTCGCCGACGATATTATCGCGGCGGTGGAGGCGGATCGCTACCCGGACGCCGCGGCGGACGCGCGCCCAGTCGGGCTGGCACGCAGCATCCGCTATGCGCTGGCGTCGGTTGCGCGGACGATCGGCTGGAACCTGCTGGCGCTGCCCGCTTACATCGCGCTGCTGGTGACGGGGGCGGGAACGATCGGGCTTTTTCTGGCGCTCAACGCCTATCTGCTGGGCCGCGATCTGGCCGACATGGTCGAGCCGCGCCATCCGGGTCATCTGCCGATCCCGCGCGGCAGCCGGTGGCTTCTGGGTCTCGCTTCGGCGCTTCTGTTCCTCATCCCGCTGGTCAACCTGCTTGCGCCGATCTGGAGCGCGGCTATGGCGGTCCACATGCTGCACGGCGTCAGAAGGAAGCCTGTATGAACGCCCCTCGCCTTGCCCTGATCGCGCTGCTGGCGCTGCCGCTTGCCGCCTGTGGCGCGGGTGGCGTGGTGCCGCAGACCGGGATCGCGCCGCCGCCCGCCGGTCCCCCGGCCAGCGCCTTTGGCAAGCCCGGCCCGCTGATGGGCGCGGACGCGCGCGCGCTGACCCAGATGTTCGGCACGCCCCGGCTCGACATTCGCGAAACCACGGTGCGCAAGCTGCAATTTGCCAATGGCCGCTGCGTCCTCGACACCTATCTCTACGCCCCGGCACGCGGCAAGGAGCCGGTCGTGACCCATGTAGATGCGCGCTCGCCCGCTGGCAGCGACGTCGATCCGGCGGCCTGCGCGACGGCGTTGCGGGCGCGTTAGGTCGACAGCTTTTCGATCGCCCATGCCGCCGCTTCTGCCACGACCGGATCATCATCGCCCGTCAGCGTCTGCAATCGTCCCAGTAACCGCCCTTCACCGCTATTGCCCGCTGCGATCGCCGCATTCCTCACCATGCGGTTGCGGCCTATCCGTTTGATCGGGGAGCCTGAAAAAATCTCGCGAAACGCGGCGTCGTCCAGCGCCAGCAGGTCGGCGATGGCGGGAGCGGCGAGTTCGGCGCGGCCCAGGAACGCCTTGTTGGCCGCGGCCGACTCGGCAAATTTGTTCCAGGGGCAGACCGCCAGGCAATCGTCGCAGCCATAGATGCGATTGCCGATGCCCTGCCGCAATTCGTGCGGGATCGGCCCCTTATGCTCGATCGTCAGATAGGAAATGCAGCGCCGTGCGTCCACGACATAGGGCGACGGGAAGGCATCGGTCGGGCAGGCAGTCTGGCAGGCGGTGCAACTGCCGCAATGGTCGATCTCCGGCGGGTCGGGTTGCAGCGCGATTTCGGTGTAGATCGCGCCCAGGAACAGCCAGCTGCCATGCTGGCGGCTGACCAGATTGCTATGCTTGCCCTGCCAGCCCAGCCCCGCCCCCTGCGCCAGCGGCTTTTCCATGACCGGGGCGGTATCGACAAACACTTTGAGCGCGCCGGGCTGCTGCTCCACCAACCATCGGGCCAGCGCCTTCAACCCCTTTTTGACGACATCATGATAGTCCCTGCCCTGCGCATAGACCGAGATGCGCGCCCGGTCGCCCACGTCCGCCAGCGCCAGCGGATCGCGCCCCGGCGCATAGCTCATCCCCAGCATCACCACGCTGCGCACGTCGGGCCACAGGCCGCGCGGCGATCCGCGTTGTCCCGCGCGTTCGGCCATCCACAGCATGTCGCCATGATGGCCTGCGTCCAGCCATTCGCCCAGCCGCTGCCCGGCCTGGGGGGCCACGTCGGCGGGCGCGATGGCGCAGGCGGCGAAGCCCAGCGACGCGGCCTGTACCTTCAGGCGGGTTTCCAAGCTTTCCATTTGCGTTGGCATGGGGGGACACTATCAGGAGCGGATGAACGGCGACACTCCGGCCCCGCCCCTCCGCTATGCGCTCGAAGGCCATGGCCTTGTCAAGACATTCGGCAGCTTCCGCGCGGTCGACGGCGTCGACATCGCCGTGCCTGCCGGGTCGATCTATGGCGTGCTGGGGCCTAATGGCGCGGGCAAGACCACGCTGCTCCGCACCCTGCTGGGCATTATCGACCCGGACGAGGGGGTGCGGTCGCTACTGGGCGACGCCGCGCCGCTGCGGATGGCGCGACAGGTGGGCTATCTGCCGGAGGAGCGCGGGCTATATCCGTCGATGAAGGCGTTTGAAGCGATTGCCTTCATGGGCGCGCTGCGTGGGTTGCCGCTGAAACAAGGTCGCGAACGGGCGCGGGCGATGCTGGAGGGGCATGGCATGGGCGGCGCGATCGACAAGCCGATCCGCCAGCTGTCCAAGGGCATGGCGCAGACGGTGCAACTATTCGGGACGATCATCCACGAACCCCGGCTGATCGTGCTGGACGAGCCTTTTTCCGGGCTGGACGCGATCAATCAGGAGAAGCTGGAGGCGCTGATACGCGAACAGGCGCGGCGGGGCGTCACCATCCTCTTTTCCACCCATGTCATCGCCCATGCCGAACGCCTGTGCGAACGGATCGCCATCGTTGCGGGCGGGCGCATCCGGTTCGAAGGGACGGTGGCCGACGCGCGCGACCGGCTGCGCCCGCAGGTGCGGCTGCGTACCAAGGCGAGCGACGGGGCGTGGCGGCGCGCTTTGCCCGGCGATACGGTGGTGGAGGATGGCGCATGGCATTTCGCCCTGCCCGACGACGGGATCGAGCCATTGCTGCGCGCATTGCTGGATGGGCAGGCGGGGATTGAGAGCCTGTCGATCGAACGGCCAGGGCTCCACGACGCCTTCGTCGCCATCGCCGGAGAAGCGACCGCGCGCCAGATGGAAGAAGCGCAGGCGCGGGAGCAGGACGCATGAGAGAGATGATACGCGCCGCTCTGGTCATCGCCCGACGGGATTTCACCGCAGTGGTGCTGTCCCGCACCTTCATCCTGTTTCTGCTCGGTCCTTTGTTGCCTATCCTGATCGGCATGGCCTTTGGCGGGCTGGGCGAGAAAATCTCCAGCACCGACCTGCGCCCGATGGTCGGCATCGCCATGCCCGCCAGCGAGGCGGCGCGGCTGGAGCGCGCCCATACACGGCTGACCGCCCGGATGGGACCGCAGGCGCTGGTCCGGTTGCGGCGCGTGCCGCTGACCCCTGCCCCGCACGAGCAGCTGGCGCGGGCCGATTCGGCGGTGGTGGCAATCCTATCCGGTTCGGTGGCGCACCCGATACTGACCGGCAAGCCCGACGATCTCGACAAGATGCAGGGTGACCTCAGCCTGATCGCCAGCGCTGCGCAGGCAGAACATACGCTGCGGCTGGTACAGGTGGAGCGGCAGGAGGTCGCCACCAGCCTTGGCGCACAGGCACAGGCGCGGCTGCTGATCGGGCGGGTGGCACAGGTCGTCATGTTCTTCCTGACGATCCTGCTGGCGGGCATGATCCTGTCCAATCTGGTCGAAGAAAAAACCAACAAAATCATCGAGATATTAGCCGCCGCCGTGCCGATCGACGCGATTTTCCTAGGGAAACTGATGGCGATGCTGGCGATGAGCTTTGTCGGCATTGCTTTCTGGGGCGGGACGGCCTTTGCGATCTTCCTGGCGCTGCACGGGTCCGCGTCGGGCCTGCCTGCGCCAGCGGTCGGCTGGCCGATGTTCCTGATCCTCGCCGTGCTGTATTTCGCCATGGCTTATACGCTGCTGGGTTCGTTGTTCCTGGGGATCGGTGCGCAGGCGGCGACGGTGCGGGAGGTGCAGACGCTGAACATGCCGGTGACCATGGGACAGATGCTGATCTTCTTCTTTGCAAGCTACGCCGTCGACCATATGGGATCGCCCGCTGAGGTCGCCGCAACGATATTCCCGTTCAGTTCGCCCTTTGCCATGATCGCGCGGGCGGCGCAGGATGATGCGCTGTGGCCGCATCTGCTGGCGCTGCTGTGGCAGGCGGCGTTTGTGGCGCTGATCATCCGGGTCGGGGTGCTACTGTTCCGCCGACATGTCATGCAGTCGGGCGGGCGCTGGTGGAAAAATCTGTTCAGGAACACGACAGGCTGAGAGGTGTTGAAGGACGTCATGAACCGGCGACTTTTCCTGGGTGGCGTGGCGACCGGCGCGGTGGCGCTGGGCTGGTGGCGGCTAGGCCTTGATCGAGCGGAGGCCGCCTATCCTTTTGTGCTGAGCGATGCCGAGTGGCGCAAGCGGCTCTCCCCGCTCGCTTACAATGTGCTGCGTAAACAGGCGACCGAGCATCCCTTCACCAGTCCGCTCAACAAGGAGCATCGAGCGGGGATTTTCGCCTGTGCCGGGTGCGGGCAAAAGCTGTTCAGTTCCAAAACCAAATTTGACAGCGGCACTGGCTGGCCGAGCTTCTATGCGCCGCTGCCCAAGGCGGTCGGCACAAGCCGAGACTTCGACCTGGGCTATCCCCGCACCGAAGTCCATTGCGCGCGCTGCGGCGGGCATCTGGGCCATGTGTTCGACGATGGGCCAAAGCCAACCGGGCTGCGCTACTGCATGAACGGGGTAGCGCTCAGCTTCGTGGCGACCTGATCCGGTAGATTTTGAGCGGGCCTTTGGTGGGCAGCGGTTCCAGCCCGTTTGGCGTCGCGCCGCGCGCCAGTTGGGCGGCGAGGCCGTTGTGGTTGGCTTGTCCATAGAGGCGATATTCGCTAAGGCCGTCGCAGGTCACGACATAGCGCGCGCTGGTAGCGCCAATGACGGCGCGGGCCTGATCGGGCGCATCGACAAAGCCTTCGATCACCGCAGTGATGCCCGCCGCATTGCGATGATGGGCAGTGCCGATAACGCTGTGGCGGGTCTGGACGAGAATGTCCGGGCCAAGATCAATCGGCGCGAACAGGGTCGCAGTCGGCAGGGTGCGCAACGGTGCCAGCACGCTGGCCGCGCGACAATTGGCGCTGGCTTTCTTCGCTGGCTCTGGCGTGGCGGCGATCGCGACCCACAGCGCGCACAGGCCAGCCGGGGTCAGCAGCACCAAAGCGACCGATCCCAATATCCGCACGATGGCGCTGGCAGACGCCTGTACCCGGCGGAACAAGGCGATCAACAGCCAGGCGGTGCCGGGCAGCGCCAGCAGATGCGCTACCGACACGGCGCGCATCACCATGATCGCAACCAGCATGGCCCCGGTCAGCAGCAACGCCAGCGTCAGCCAGCGCATCCGCGCCGGGCCGCTAGCACTGCGCGCGGCCAGCAGGGTCGCGATCAGGCCGAGCAGCGTGGGCAGCAGGATGACGCCTGCCATCGACCGGCTCTGTTCCCAGATCGGTCGCCCTTCCATGACCTGCAAATACCAGAGCTTATAGGCCAGCGGTCCCAGCGCCGCGAAGGGATCGCCCGACAGGCAAGGCCCGCCGGTCAGCGCGAAGGTCGCCAGCGCCGCACTGCCGCCGATTGCGGCGACAAGGAAGCGGCGCAGCGGGGTCGACGAGCCGATCAGGCGCGCAGCCAGAAGCGTTGCAACGGCCAATGCTGCCAAGGGCCAGACATAAACGAAGGAGAGCGCATCGCAGTGGCGCACCAAAACCGCAGAGGGACCACGCAGCAGCATGAGCGGGATCAGAGCGGCACCGCCAATGGCGACACTGAAGCCGACATAGCGCGGCGTTTCTGCCCGGTCGATCCAGTGGCGTAGGGCAAAGACTGCGGCAACCAGCGCCGCATAGGGCAGGCCTTCGCTCGAAATCTGGAGCCACAGTGCCAGCGCCAGCCCCGCTACGATGCCGCCGCGCGCCGCGCGGGCGTCCATCGCGCCGCACAGCGCCAGCGCGGCCGCCATGATCTGCCAGCCATGATGGTCGATCCGCAACGGCGTGAACTGGACGAGAATAGACGGTGCGGTCAGCAGCAATGCGACCGCCAGCAGCGCAATCCCCGCCCCGGCCATCCGTTTCGCCGCGATGAACAAGGCCGTCGTCAGCCCACCCAGCAGCAGCAGCGGCACAATGGCGCAAGCGACCAGCTCCGCCGTCGCCATACCCAGCAACGGGCGCAGCAGCAGGATCAGCGCCGCGATCGGCATATCGACGATCCGCGACCAGTGCATCGGGCCGCCTTTGGGCGGGTTCACCCGGTGCTGGCTGACATCCCAGAAAGCCTGCCCGCCGATCCAGTCGCGCACCTGCGCCAGCCGCATCGCGTCATCGGGATCACGGAAACCGAGCGTGGCGAAATCACCGTGGAACAGCCACAGCATCGCCGCGCTGCACAGCAACCAGGCGAGAAGCGCCAGCAGCGCCGCCCGCCTGCCATCAGGCGCGGGCAAAGACGCCATATTTGCGGATCGCATAGACGGTGAGGAAACTGACCGGGACGGACAGCAATTTGGCGATCGTCGGCGCAACGCCGATCAGGCTCAGCCCGCCGACCATGGCAAGCGTAATGCCCATGCCCAGCAGTGCGCTGGCCACAAAACCCGCGCGCTGCGCATGGGTGGGACCGGTGCCGGTATCGAATACGAAGCGGATGCTGATCATCCAATGGACAGCCAAGCCGATGGCATAGCCGCCAAACGCCGCCAGCATCGGGGCCGCACCAAAATGGTCGAGCATCAGGAACAGGGCCATGTCGCTCGACAGCGCACAGATGCTGGCCAGCAGATAGCGGGCGAACATCAGCCGCGCGACCAGCGCCGTCAGGACGCGCACCGGATCAGGCAGCCTTCAGGCGCGACGGCACGGCGCGGGTGCTGGCCAGCGCCGCCTGCGCGTCGGCATCAGCCCCATTAATTTGGCCCTCTTCGCCAGCCTCATGATATTCGGCATCTTCATTGACCGACCAGACATCATGGACGCGCGCGCCCGCGACGATGTTGCGGACGGTCAGCATCGCCGTCATCATCGCATGGTCCTGATTATTATAGCGGTGCATCCCGTTGCGCCCGACCATGTGCAGCGTGGGATAGCGGGCTTCCAGTTCGGTGCGCATCGCCAGCACATTGGCGGCATAGGCGTCGTCATAGACCGGATAGGCCTTTTCCTGCCGCACCACCGCGCCGCCCACGACATCGTCGGGGTTGCAGAGGCCCAGCAGCGCCATTTCCTTCGTCGCCAGCGCGACCAGATCAGCGTCGGACGAGGCCCAGAGGCCATCGCCCTCAAAGCAGAAATATTCCAGGCCCACACAGGCCAGCGTCGGGTCCGGCACCATTTCGGGCGACCAGCTGCGGAAATTCTGGATGCGACCGACCTGCACCTTGCTGTCGTGGATATAAATCCAGTTGTCGGGGAAAATATCCTCCCCCTTCACCATCAGCGCCACGGTCAGGAAGTCGCGATATTTAAGGTCCATCGCTTCGGGCAACGTCGCGGGCAGCGGGTGGATGCGGCCCGCCAGTTCGCGCATGGGCGCGGACGAAATGACATGGCCTGCGTTGATGACGACCTCACCCTCCGGTCCCTGCGCCACCAGCCGCCAGCGGTCAGTCCCCTGATCCTGCTCCAGCCGTTTGAAGCTGTGCGCCATCAGCACCTGATTGCCGCCATCGACCACATGGTCGCGCGCCTTTTCCCACATCATGCCGGGGCCCAGGCGAGGATAGCGGAAGGTTTCCAGCAGCGTCTTGGTCGCCATGCCGTCATTGGGCTTCTTGTTGAGGCCGAGCGAGCGTTTCAGCCCGTCGGTGACGGCGCCCCAGAGCGACAGGCCCTTGATCCGCTGCGCCGCCCAGTCCGCCGACATTTCATCGCACGGCATCCCCCACACCTTCTCTGTATAGGTTTTGAAGAAGATGGAGAAAAGCTTGTGGCCAAACGCATTGACGGTCCAGTCCTGAAAGGAGCGGACATTGCGGTTGGGCAGCAGCTTCGCCTTGGCAAAGCTCGCCATGCACAGCGTCGAGCGCCAGACGCCCAGGTTCCACAGCGCCTCGAACGCGCGGAGCGGATAGCTGTAGAATTTGCCCTCATAATAGATGCGGCTCATCCGGGGACGCTGGATGAAGTCGTCGGGCAATATCTCGTTCCACAGATCCACGACCTGCTGCGATTTGGAAAAGAAGCGATGCCCGCCAATGTCGAAACGGAAGCCGTCCAGTTCGACTGTCCGGCTGATGCCGCCGACATAGACCGGGTCTTTTTCGATCACCGTGACGCTGTAGCCCTGCCTGGTCAGCAGATAGGCTGCAGTCAGGCCCGCCGGGCCTGCGCCGATGATGGCGACGTCCACGCTTTGATCGATACGCGGCATGACAGGCAATTCCCCCGGATGGTCTTTCGTCGCCATGGGAGTGAAGGAAATATTCTAAGGACTGGTTAACGCGCGGTAAGGATCGCACGCGAAACGAGCCGCATGACAAAGGGCCGTCCCGCGCGATGCGGAACGGCCCCCTGCAGTCCCCTTCGTGAGGGGAACCGGGCAGACGCTTAACCCAGGCGCTGGGCCATGGCGTTGAGATCTGTGCGGGCGCCGGTCAGCGCTTCGCCATAGCAGGTACGATAATCTTCGCTCACCGGGATGATCGAGCCGTTTACATAGCCGCAGACCTGCTTGGCGGCGCGGATGACGCGATAGTCGGCGCGGCGCAAGCCAGCGCTGCTGGCCAGGTTGAGGTCCGCCACCGATACGGCGACCGAGCGCGTTTCCGCACCCGTTCGGCCATCGACGATCACATCCATGTCATTATTGCCCGCACTCGCCACACCGGGCAGCGCAAGCGCCATCGTGGCAACCAGCGCCACCAGCGTCTTTGCAGTCATCCTGTTTCTCCTGTCGAACATGTTTTTCTAATTGTCCGCCCCACGTCTGACGTGGAAGTAGGGTCATGCTCTAAATAAGCGCACAGGCTGTTGTTGAAAAGAGGCCAGTTGATAAAAAGTGGCTGATTCACGCGATTTTTGCGGATGCGAAGGCTTTTACTTCGCACCCGCGGAGGATTAATGCCGGAAGTGGCGCATGCCCGTGAACACCATCGCGAGGCCCGCTTCGTCAGCCGCCGCGATGACTTCATCGTCGCGGATAGATCCACCCGGCTGGATGACCGCAGTGGCCCCCGCTTCGACCGCCGCCAGCAGGCCGTCTGCGAAGGGGAAGAAGGCATCGGATGCGACCGCCGAACCGATAGTGCGCGGCTCGCTCCAGCCCGCCTTCTCAGCAGCATCCTTGGCTTTCCACGCGGCGATGCGCGCGGATTCCAGGCGGTTCATCTGGCCCGCGCCGACGCCCGCCGTGCTGCCGCCCTTGGCATAGACGATGGCGTTGGACTTGACATGCTTGGCGACAGTCCAGGCGAAGAGGCAGTCGGCCAGTTCCTGTTCTGTCGGCTCCCTTTTGGTCACGACCTTGAGCGCGTCGCGGCTGATCTGGCCATTGTCGCGGCTTTGCACCAGCACACCGCCCGCGATCGTCTTGAGCTGAAGGCCGGGGCGCGCGGGATCGGGCAGGTCGCCGGTCAGCAGCAGGCGGAGATTCTTCTTCTTGGCAAAGATGGCGCGCGCCGCATCATCTGCGTCGGGCGCGGCGACGACTTCGGTGAAAATGCCGCTGATCGCTTCGGCTGTGGGGCCGTCGAGCGGACGGTTGACCGCGATGATGCCGCCAAAGGCCGACACGCTGTCGCAGGCAAGCGCGGCTTCATAGGCTTCGATCAGGGTCGCGCCGGTCGCCACGCCGCAGGGGTTGGCGTGCTTGACGATGACGACGGTCGGCGGACCGTCGCGAAATTCGCTGACCAGTTCGAGTGCGGCGTCGGCGTCATTATAGTTGTTGTAGGACAGTTCCTTGCCCTGGATCTGCTTGGCCTGGGCGATGCCATTGGCCGACGGGCCGGTGGGCAGATAGAGCGCGGCGGACTGGTGCGGATTTTCGCCGTAACGCAGCGTGGTCGAGAGCGTGCTGGCGACGGCCAGCGTTTCGGGGAACATCACGCCCTGATCGGCGAAGGCGAACCAACTGGCGATCATCGAATCATAGGCAGCGGTCGCAGCATAGGCCTTGGCTGCCAGCATCCGGCGGAAGTCGTAGCTGGTCGCCCCACCCTTCTCGTCCATCTCCGCGATCAGCCGGGCATAGTCGGCCGGATCGGTGACGATCGCCACGCTCTCATGATTCTTGGCCGCAGAACGCACCATAGACGGGCCGCCAATGTCGATATTCTCGATAATCTCCTCGCGCTCGGCGCCCTTGGCGACGGTCGCGGCGAAGGGGTAGAGATTAACCACCACCAGGTCGATCGCGCCGATCTGATGCTCGTCCATCGACGCAACATGCTCCGGGTTGTTCCGCACCGCGAGCAGGCCGCCATGCACCTTGGGATGCAACGTCTTGACCCGGCCATCCATCATTTCAGGGAAGCCGGTGAGGTCGGAAATATCCATGACGGTCAGTCCCGCGTCGCGCAGCGCCTTGGCCGTGCCACCGGTCGATACCAGCTCCACCCCATGCTTCCCCAGCGCCTGCCCCAGTTCGATAAGGCCAGCCTTGTCCGACACGGACAATAAAGCGCGCTTGATGGGGTAATCGGTCATGGGACAGGCCTTCTGGTTGCAGGACGACTTTGCGCCGGTCCCTTAAGGGCAGACGGCGGAAAAATACAGCCCTGCGTCAATCCCACTTGCGCCGGACTTGGAGCATCGCGTCGATCTTCTCCAAGGAACAGTCGAGACAGCTTATTAGCTCTCGGGGCATCCAGTACCGGCCCCATCCCCAGTCATAATCAAAACCATGCCCCATATTGGGCAGAATGGTCAGCACGGGGATAGGCATCTCCACGGCCGTATCTGCGACCCGAAACAGCGGGCGATGCGAACGGTCCCTGATTTCGACATAGGCCAGATGAATGCGATTGCGGGATAGGAGCCAAGGAAGCTTCCCCGCTCCCCCTCCCCGCCCCCATCGGCCCTCCCGCAGAAGCAGATCATAATCAGTCAGCGGCGGTTCCGCGACAAGACATACGTCGTTTGCGAGATGTTCCTCATGCAGGCGACCTAGCTTCCATCTGTCCTGTTCTGTTTCGCCAAATGGCGATCTCAAGTTGCGATCGACGGGTGGGCTTGCCGGGCATTCACTCAATGGTTTGAGCCGATAGGTCTGCGCAAGATGAGACAAGGGGGCGGCGCCACGCTGGATATCTTCGAACGACAGGCCGCTGCTACTGTTGACAGTGACGCTATGCACTGAATCCTCGAACAGAAGGGCGACACAGCGACTGTCGCAACTGAAAGGACCACGACCGAAATCGGGGATGCCGGATTCTATGCGGATATCGCCGAAGGGCTTTATCGGGCCGGCGGGCTTCACATTCGTCAGTTGATGGTCCGCCGCTAGTCGCCTGCCCGCGCTGATGGAGGGCTGCGGGATGGCCCAGACAAGCCCGGCCGTGACCACGATCGCCAGCATTGCTGCCCGCAATGGCGACAGCAGGAAGCCGCCCGCCCAGTAGAAGGCGGCCAACATCGCGCCCCACAGAAACGCTGTTGGCATGACTACTAGAAAAACACCGGGAAGGACCATCAGCATGAAACCGAAAATCAGAATCCATGGTGCAACCAGTACGATGGCCGAGAGGGTTCCAGTGAAGATCAGATACCGCTTGAGAAACAGATCAAATGAGCCGTTTCCGTTACGCACGACCATCCTCACCCCACCCGCTTGAACAGCCACCCGATGCTCGATCCGCCGGGCAGCGCCTCGCTGGTCACAACCAGCTGCTTGGTCGGATGCGGCCTGCCGTCGCCATCGACCCACAGGCTGTCCTCGACAGTCAATACGCCGGTGCCGGTGCGGAATTGCCAGAGCGCGCCCATGTCGATGCGCAGCAGTGCGCCCTGATTGTCAGCGGTCAGGGTCGGTTCGACGCCGGGCGCCAGGTGGAAGCGCAGCAGGACCGGGAGTTTGGCGGGCTTACGGCGGCGCTGCGCGGGGGTCAGCATATCCTCGCCGCGAATTTCCTTGCCGTCGCCGCTGACCAGCAGCAGGCGGCGGTGGACATAGCCGATGCGGCGGACATAGCCGTCATGGGACAGGTCGACCCGGCTGCCATTATCCAGTTCCTGCCGGTTCAGCTCCACTTCGGTCACGCCGCGGCCCAGCGTGCCGTCGGGCATCAGCGCGGTGCTGTTGCAATCGTCCAGCACCAGCGTGCTGTGCGCGGCGGTGGTGCGCAGCCCCTGCGCAAGATCGCGCGGTATCCACGCCCCCTCCAGCCCGGCGCCGCCGCAATTGACGATCAGGCGGTGCGCCCCGTCGCTAATCTCGATTGCGCCGGTCGAGGCGCAGCCTGCGTCGGCGAGGCGCGCGACCGGTGGCGGCGCGGCGTCGATCTGCACCACGGTGCCGCCTGCCGCGATCCGCTGATAGCCCCAGTCGCGCGCCTGCCGTAGCGGCCGGGCGCGCACCCGGCTGGCCGCGACAACGGCGTTGACGATCAGGGGATCGATCGCGCCCGCACCCTGCCAGTTGCCTAGGCCGCCGTCGCCATGGGTCAGGCCCAGCAGTGCGGGGACGATCCGGGTCAGGCCGTCATTGAGGAAGGCGGGAGCGGTTTCGCGCCGCACATCATAGACAGCGCGCAGCATGGACAGCGCCATCACCGCCTCCACCTGCGCCAGCGGGGATCGGGAGACGATGCCGCCATCGGGGTAGAAGCCGCTGTCGATTGCGCGCTTGAGGCCCGCTTCGCCGAACAATTTGCGCGCTGCGCCGCCTGGCATGAGCATGGAGGCCGCAACGATCGCGCTCCAGCCAACGATGCGCGGCAGGCCCATCGCTGCCTTGTCGGCGATGCGATCAAGATGCCGCGCGGTGCGGGCGATGCAATTGAGGACCAGCGAACGATAGACGAGATCGCTGGAGGACAGGATCAGCGGCGCATGGGCGGTCCAGAAGAAGAGCCGCCAGCCCGCATTGTCGGCGCGCCATGCCGGTTCGCTGGGCGTTTCGGCATTGGCGGAGAGCCATTTGCGCATGACGCTTTCGGCGATCGGCGCGGCCTGTTCGCGGCTGGCAGCACTGGCCAGATCGCGCAGCCAGCGGAAGCTGTGCAGATAGTCGGCAAAGGCGGGATCGAGGTCCAACCGAGTGAAATCGAGCGTGTCGATAATCTGCTTCTTGCCGCGAAACAGGAAATAGCCGGCGCGGATCGCCTGCCCAGCGCGCGTGTCGCCGGGCAGTTCGTCATCGGGGACGGCCAGCAGCTTGAGCGGATATTTGCCGCGCAGCTTGCGACCGTGGATCGGCGTTTTCCAGCTGAGCAGATAGAAATGATTGGCGATTTTCTGCGCCAGCGACAGCCCCTTGTCATCCGCGACGCGGATGAGACGCTTGCCCTGTTCGATACCGTCGTCGCTGCTCTCTGGAGCGGCGGGTTCGGGCGTCTTGCGGGCGGACATGCGCCGGACCTCGTTCACCCGCCCCGCAGCTTCCGGATATTATCGGCATAGGCCGATGGTCCACCGCGGAATGTGGCGGTGCCTGCGACCAGCACGTCGGCCCCGGCGGCAATCGCCTTGGGCGCGGTGGTGAAATCAATGCCGCCGTCGACCTGGAGGCGGATGTCGCGCCCGCTCTTGTCGATCATCTTGCGGATCGCTTCGATCTTGCGCAGCTGATTTTCGATGAAGCTCTGCCCACCGAAACCAGGGTTGACGCTCATGACCAGGATCAGGTCGACATCGTCGATCAGATAGTCGAGCATCTTGGCCGGGGTGCCGGGGTTCAGCACCACGCCCGCCTGCACACCCAGCGACTTGATATATTGGATCGAGCGGTGGATATGCGGCCCCGCTTCGGGATGAACGGTCAATATGTCCGCGCCCGCCTGCGCAAAGGCGTCGAGATATTGATCGACTGGCGAGATCATCAGATGGACGTCGAACGTCTTTTTCGTGTGCGGGCGCAATGCCTTGACCACCGCCGGGCCAATGGTGATGTTCGGCACGAAATGGCCGTCCATCACGTCGATATGGATCCAGTCGCAGCCCGCTTCGTCAATGGCGCGTACCTCCTCACCCAGACGGGCGAAGTCGGCGGAGAGGATGGAGGGCGAGATCAGGATCGAGGGTGTCATTAACCGTTCGCCTTAGCTATGCCTCGGTCCAAGGGCAACGGGTGATTTGGGGGTGGCGCGTGGAGCGCGCCCAAGCCGCTATAAC
Organism: Sphingobium sp. FG58; assembly: GCF_057809055.1. Taxonomy (NCBI): domain Bacteria; kingdom Pseudomonadati; phylum Pseudomonadota; class Alphaproteobacteria; order Sphingomonadales; family Sphingobiaceae; genus Sphingobium; species Sphingobium sp. FG58. Next base: position 124,328 of record NZ_JBMDJF010000006.1, read on the forward strand.
ATAACGAAAATCGTTGGATCGAGCCGGTGGGAAGGGGCCGCGCCGTGCGGCAGCATTTGCTTGACCCCGTGCAGGCCGATCACCTCTTGCGCATCGTTCAGTACGGGTGCGGCAATCAGCCGCATGGCGCACTGGCCCATACCGTCTGCCTGATGAATATCGACGTCCAGGGTGAAGCCGCGCTTGTGGCGGATGGCATAGGTACGCAGCCGCTGCATCGCTTCGCGCGAGTCCGGGGCATAGAGCGACACGGACAAAGCGCGCGGCACCGATATATGCCGCTCCAGCCCGAAAATATCGTAGACGCCCGCCGTCCAGGTCAGGCTGTCATCGGTCAGGTCGCAATGCCACAGGCCCAGCCCCCGCTCCGCCAGCGCCGCATCGTTGCGCGCCAGCGACGGGTCCAGCATCACCGGGGCGAGATGTTCGCGCAGGTCGTAGAGCGGCCAGCTATGGTGCAGGGGCAAAGGTTCGATCGGACGCACGGCGCACCTCCAGACGAGGAATGGTCATCCTAAGTGCTTCATGGTTAAGGCTTAGTTCGTTGCTTTTGCAAGACGCGCGATAAAAAATCCGTCCGCGCCGCCCTGATCCGCCAATGTGTCGGGTAAGGTGCGCAGCCAGCCTTGTGGCGTGGAGGCCATGCCGTCGGGCAATTCATCGGCTTGCGCGGGGACAAGCGTGAAGTCCGGGCGGGCGGCCAGGAAGCGGGCGATCTGATCCTCCCCCTCGGCCTGTTCCAGCGAACAGGTGGCGTAGAGCAGCACCCCGCCCGGCTTCAGCCAGTCGGCGGCACGGGCGAGCAATTCGCCCTGCAATTCCGCCAGCTCGGCAATCTGGCGCGGGCCGATACGGTGCAGCACGTCGGGGTGGCGGCGGTAGATACCGGTCGCAGTGCAGGGTGCGTCGAGCAGGATGGCGTCGACCGGTTCGTCCGGCTGCCACTGGCGCAGGTCGGCCTGCACAACGTCGGCGGGCAGGCCGGTACGCGCGAGATTCTCGGTCAACCGCTCCAGCCGCTTTTTAGAAGAATCGATCGCAGTGACGCGCCAGCCGGCCGCCGCCAGCTGCATCGTCTTGCCACCGGGCGCGGCGCACAGGTCCAGCACATGGCGACCCTCCCCTGCCCCGAGCAAGCGCGCCGGGCAGGAAGCGGCGACATCCTGCACCCACCACGCGCCATCGGAAAAGCCGGGCAGATCGGGAATATTGGCCCCGTCGGGCAGGCGGACATGGCCGGGGGCCAGGCTGACGCCGCCCAATTGCGTCGCCCAGTCGGCGGTGGCGGCAGGATCGCGCAGGCTGATGTCCACGGGCGGGCGGATGGCATAGGCGCGCGCGGCGGCATCCACCATCTCTGCGCCCCATTGCGCGGTCCAGCGTTCGGCGACGGCGGCGGGCAGAGTCGGCGGCACGGGCAGCACTGGCGCGCTGCGCGTCACCGTGCCGAACACGCCATGGACCAGCTTGCGCGGCCCGCCATCGACCAGCGGCAGGGCAGTGGCGATCGCGGCGTGGGGCGCGGTGCCCAGCACCAGCACCTGCGCCAGCGCGATGCGCAGCACCATGCGCGCCTTGGCATCGTCAGGCAGCGGCAGCCGGGTCGCGCCGTCGATCAGCGCGTCGAGATCGGGCAGATGGCGCAACACTTCGGCGGCGATGGCATGGACCAGCGCCCGGTCGGCCCGGTCGGCCAGCCCCTGGCAGGCCCCATGCAGCGCAATTTCGAGCGGGTCGCCACGCCGCAGCACGGCGTCGAGCAATTTGAGGGCGGAACGACGCGCAGGCAGGCCGGGGACGTCAGCGGGGCGGGGAGATTGAGCCATGCGCCCGCGCCTAGGCCATTTTGCAGGGATAAGAAAGCGTGCCTCCCCTTCATACCCTTGCGCTTGAGCCTGTTGCCGCCCAAATGGCGGCTTGAGGACAAGGGCGTCGCTGCGGCGCTCCGCTATCGAAAGGCGGCTATATGGGACATTATAATGGCAAGCGCCCCGCGCATGTGCAGCCGCCCGCCCATCTCTCCAAAAGCCCCCCCGTGCCACAGCCAGACCCGATTGACAGCCCGCCGCAGCACCAAGAAGAGTTAAGCCCGGTCCGCTACGGCGATTGGGAACGCAAGGGCTTAGCGATTGATTTCTAAGCCATAGCGCTTTCGGCTCGCCGCCTATATTGCACAATTTCCGATGTGCCGTGCCACCGCCGCGAGCGATGGCGCCTGCCACTCTGGCCTATCCGTCCCCGCCTGCGCAGGACAGGGGGCAATAAGGAGAATGGGGCGTGGGCGTACATCTGGTTGCGGATATGAATGGAAAAACGGTGTCGGATTATGCGCCGGAAGATGCGGCGTTGCTGTGCGCGGTCGGGCGGCTGGTGTGCGCCTGGACGATGCTGGAACAGAGTCTGGAAACCAAGATCGGCCTGATGCGCGAGAAGATGGGCGATATTCGCACCGTCGGCGCGCGCACCCGCCCGTCCATGGCCAAGCTGATGACCGAATTGCGCACGATGGTGGCGATGCGCGACCGGCGCAATGCGAGTGCGCTGACCGAAATCGCGGCGATCGAGCGCGACATTCAGCGGATCGACCGCTTTCGCGCGCTGATCATCCAGGGCTTTCATCAGCCCCAGCCGGGCGGATTTATTTGTCGCGATCAACGCAATATCCATCAATTTGTCACATTCGAGCAACTTGATCAGGAAATAGGCGATCTGGAAACGGTCGCGAACCGCTTGCTTGCAGTATAGGGTGCAGCGCACACAGCAAATTCTGGCCGCGCGCTTGACCTTTTTCGCATGTGCGGCAAATCATACATGGCCGTGGGGGCCGGGGTTAAGGGGAGTCCATCTTGAATAAGCCGATTCGCAAAGCCGTTTTTCCTGTCGCTGGGCTGGGCACGCGCTTTTTGCCCGCGACCAAATCAGTGCCCAAGGAATTGCTGCCGGTGGTCGACCGTCCGCTGATCCAATATGCAGTGGACGAGGCGCGCGAGGCGGGCATCGAGCAGATGATCTTCGTCACCGGGCGCGGCAAGGGCGCGATCGAGGATTATTTCGACATCGCCTTCGAGTGCGAGACCTTGCAGCGCGAGCGCGGCAAGGATCTGTCCGCGCTGGAAGGGACGCGGCTGGCACCGGGCAATGCGGTGTTCCTGCGCCAGCAGGAATCGCTGGGTCTGGGCCACGCCATCTGGTGCGCGCGCGACATTATCGGCGATGAGCCGTTCGCGATCCTGCTGCCCGACGAGTTCATGAAGGGCGTGCCGGGCAATGGCTGCATGAAGCAGATGGTCGATGCCTATGAGAAGGTTGGCGGAAATCTGGTCTGCGCGCTGGAAATCCCGATGGAACAGACGCCCAGCTATGGCGTGATCGATCCGGGCGTCCGTGATGGCGTACTGACGGAGGTGAAGGGGCTGGTCGAAAAACCCGCCGCCGGGACTGCACCGTCCAACCTGATCCTGCCCGGCCGCTATATCCTGCAACCCGATGTCATGAAGATATTGGAAACGCAGGAAAAAGGCGCAGGCGGCGAAATCCAGCTGACCGACGCGATGGCAGCGCTGATCGGCAAACAGCCGTTCCACGGCGTGACCTTCGACGGCCGCCGCTTCGATTGCGGGTCAAAGGCCGGCTATATCGAGGCCAATCTGGCGCTGGCGCTTGAGCGGGACGATCTGCGCGATCATATTCGCGCCTTCGCGGCCGAAGAACTGGCGCGCGGCTGATAAAAAAAGGGGCGGTTTCCACCGCCCCTTTTTGTAAAATGCATCGTGCCGATCAGAACGGCACTTCATCGTCCAGATCATTGTCGAAATTGGGGCTGCCTGCGCTGCCGCGGCCGCCGCTTGATGCGCCGCCGCCCGACGAACGCCCGCCACCAAAGCCGCCGCCGCTGTTGCCGCCGCCAAAATCATCATAGCCGCCTGACGATGCGCCCCAGTCGCTGACGCCCTGCTGCGAGCGGCCACCGCCGCCGCCCTGACCGCCGCCGCCGGGCGCGCCGTCCAGCATGGTCAGGACCGCGCCTGGACCCTGCACCATGACTTCGGTCGAATAGCGGTCATTGCCGCTCTGGTCCTGCCATTTGCGAGTGCGCAGCTGGCCTTCGATATAGATTTTGGAGCCTTTGCGCAGGAAACGCTCGGCGACGCCGACCAGCCCTTCGCCGCCGATGACAACAGTGTGCCATTCGGTGCGTTCCTTCTTCTCGCCTGTATTGCGATCCTTCCAGCTTTCGGACGTGGCGATGCGCAAATTGCATATTTTGCCGCCGTTCTGGAAGCTCTTGACCTCCGGGTCGGCGCCCAGATTGCCGACCAGAATGACCTTGTTGACCGAGCCTGCCATGATTCCTCCGAGAGATTAGCGGGCCTTTATAGCGACGCGCGGCGGCAAATCCAGCGGCGACATGGGGGACGGCTCAATGCGTCATGGCTCCCAGCACCAGACCACCCGACAACAGCGCCAGCCATGACCCAGCGATACGGCGCAGCCATCGCGCATCACCGCCACTTTCGCCCCGCCCCGCCCGCGCGCCCAACCCTGCCCACATGCTGGCGGCCAGGACCACCGAAGCGCCGAACAGCAGCAGATGCGGGCCGAACAGCGGGTCACGCGGCGATGGCAACAGGACCAGCCCGACCACAAGCCCCTTGGGATTGAGCAGGGTCGTGATGAACAATCGAGCGATGCCGACCGGCTGCGCCGCGACATGGCCGGACGGCACCCGCCACAGAATGATGGCGAGATAGAATATCCACAAGGCCGCGCCGAATTTCAGGACGCGCGCCAGGTCGGGCCACTGCGCCATGGCATCGGCACCGATCAACGCGACCGGCAGCACCACCAGCAGATAGGCCGCGAGTTCCGCCGGAACCAGCCGCAGCGTGGACCGCCAGCCGCCTTGTGCGCCTGCCAATGCCATCAGCGTATTGGTCGGGCCGGGCGTCAACAATAAGACCCAGATCGCAATGAGAAAGGGCGCTGTGGCCATATCCGGTTTCCAAGGAAGGACTATCCGGTCGGCTTAGTCCGTCGTGGCAGCGCCCGCCTTGATCCGGCACAAATTCAGCTGAGGCCCAATGCCGTCGCGGTCCAGAAGGTCAGGCCCGCCGCGACATAAGCCAGCACGAACAGATAGCCGAGCATAAACAAGGGCCATTTCCAGCCATTGGTTTCGCGCCGGGTCACCGCGATGGTCGAAATGCACTGGGGCGCGAAGATGAACCAGGCCAGAAACGCCAGCGCGGTCGGCAGCGGCCACTGGTCTTTCAGCCGGTCGCCAAGGCTGCGTTCCAGCAGCGCCTCGTCATCGCCAGCGTCGATCGAATAGACGGTGGCGAGCGCCGACACCGCGACTTCGCGCGCCGCCATCGCCGGGATCAACGCCAGCGAGATGTCGCGGTTGAAGCCGATCGGCTCCAATATGACGTTAAGACCGCCCGCTATCCGCCCCGCGATCGAATAATCGACCTGGCTAACGGCACTGTCTTCCGGTGGCTTGGGATAGGACAGCAGCACCCACAGGATCACGGTGGAGGTGAAGATGATGGTGCCGGCGCGCTTGAGGAAAATGATCGCGCGCTGCCACAGGCCAAGCAATATGTCCTGCGGCCGGGGCCACTGATATTTCGGCATTTCCATCAGGAAACCGCCGCTAGCCCCCTTGGTCACGGTCATGCGCAGGATCAGCGCCACCAGCATCGCGCCGATGATACCCGCGACATAGAGGCAGAAGAGAACGAAACCCTGCAGGCCGACACCCGGCAGCACATCGCGCGCCGGAATGAAAGCGCCGATGATGACGGCATAGACCGGCAGCCGCGCCGAGCAGGTCATCAGCGGCGCGATGAGGATGGTGGTCAGCCGATCCTTGGGGTCCGCGATGGTCCGCGTCGCCATGATGCCGGGAATGGCGCAGGCGAAGGAGGAGAGCAACGGAATGAAGGCACGGCCCGACAGGCCGACCTTGGCCATGATGCCGTCCATCAGGAAGGCGGCGCGGACCATATAGCCGGTCGCCTCCAGCATCAGGATGAAGAAGAAGAGGATGAGGATCTGGGGCAGGAACACCACCACTGACCCCACGCCATTGATGACGCCATCGACCAGGAAGGATCGCAGCATTCCGTCGGGCAGCGCGTCGCGCGCGGCGGTGGCGGCGGCCTCGGCCAGCCCCTCGATCATGGCGATCGGCGCTTCGGACCAGGCATAGACCGCCTGGAACATGACGAACAGCAGGCCGAGCAACAGCAGCAGCCCGAACACCGGATGCAGCGCCACGCGATCGACGGCGGCAGTCAGGCGGCGCGAGGGGGTTTCGCGCACGATGGCGGCGCGGGCGATGCGGCGGGCTTCGCCGCGCACCGTATCGAAATCGCGTTCCGGCGGCAGGGCTTTGGCCTCCGGCGCGGTGCTGCCCAGCAGGCCGCCCAATTCTTCGCGCAGATGGTCAAGCCCGCGCTTGCGCACAGCGACGGTCGCGATCACCGGCACGCCCAGTTCGCGCGCCAGCACGGCGGCGTCCAGTTCCAACCCGTCGCGGGTGGCAAGGTCCACCATATTGAGCGCCACGATCGTCGGCAGGCCGAGCGCGATCAGTTCCAGCGCGAATCGCAGATGATTGTCGAGGTTGGACGCATCGACCACGATCACCAGCGCATCGGGCCGCCTTTCGCCCGCCTGCCTGCCCATCACGACGTCGCGCGTCACCTGTTCATCGGGGCTGGCGGCGTTGAGGCTGTAGGTGCCGGGCAGATCGACCAGTTCGACCGGGCGACCATCGGCCAGCGCCAGCCGCCCCGCCTTGCGCTCCACCGTGACGCCAGGATAATTGCCCAGCTTCTGCCGCGCGCCGGTCAGCGCGTTGAACAGCGCGCTCTTGCCAGCATTCGGATTGCCGACCAGCGCGACCAGTGGCAGCGCGCTCATGGCGCGGCGTCCGGTCCGGTGCGGACGGTCACGGCGGCGGCGTGATTGCGGCGCATGGCAATGGTCATGCGGCCCACCTTGCAGGCGATCGGTCCCTCGCCCCACAGGCCGCCATGGTGCAGCGCCTCAACACTCGCCCCTTCGCACAGGCCGAATTCGCGCAGGCGCTGGCCTTCCGACGGGGAAAGCGCGGACCAGTCGATCAGGTCAACAAAGGCAGGCTGGCGCAGGGGCAATTCGGTAAGGCGCACGGGGACACATACTCACAGGACAATTGCTGCGAGTGACTATCAATACCGATTAGGAAAGACCAGAAGGAAATAGCGTTCGGCGCGGCAGATCATATCGCCGGGTAACGCAGCCGCCCGATGAAACGCGCCAGGCTAAGCCGTTCGCCGCCACCCACGCCCTTGACCTGTGCCTTGAGCTTTTCGAAGCGCATGACGCCTTCGATCCGCCGGGCGAGGAAGGCGCGGCTGTCGGCATGACCTTCGCTTTCGTCGTCCACGAACACCAGCAGCGTGGCGGCATAGACCCCCGCCAGCGTCATCCGCTTGGTATAATGGGCAAGGTCCGTGGCATTGTCGCCCGCCGCGCGCCACATGACGTCGGCCGCGCGCCAGCCCAGCCGGGTCGCGCGCGCTGCATTGGTCGGCATGGCGAGGATGGCGATGGCGCGGCGCAGCGCTTCGCGGTCGGGCGCAAGCAGGTCGAGACGCGCCTCCACCAGCGCGATGATCCTGCGCCGGATCGACAGCGTATCGAGCGTTTCGGGTCGCAGAGCGTCCAGCATCCGCGCATCGATGCTGGCGAACCAGGCGTCGATCATGTCGACCGGCCCATCGGCAAAGGCGAGCGCGGCAATGTCTGGATCAACGCCCTTTTCCGCCGCCGCCATCGCGACCGCCTCCTTGCGCCAGCCATCAAAGGCGGCATGGCGCGCCAGCACGGGTGCCAGCAGGACGCGGATTTCGTCGAGGGTCATGTCGGCAATGTCGCTCATTACGCTAATCTAGGCACGGGAGGGCAACCGCACAAGCACCAGCGCAGCGGCAACCGCCATCGTCCCCACCATATCAGTAACGCTCAGCCATTCGCCAAACAGCATCCAGCCCAGAACCGCCGATACCGCCGGTTGCAGCAGCAGGCTCAGCCCCAGCACCAGCGGAGTGAACCAGCCGATCGCATAGGTGAGCAGCCCCTGCCCGATCAGCTGGCTGGTCAGCGCCAGCACCACCAGCGGGGTCCAGTCGCCCGGCATGATCCGCTCGCCCAGCCACAGCGCGCACAGCAAGAGCGGCGGCGCGCTGACGACGCTGGAGATCGCCAGCACCGACCAGCTGTCCAGCCGCCCGCGCACCCCCTGCACGATCAAGAGATAGCCGGTATAGAGCGCGCCTGCGAGCAGGCAGAGCAGGTCGCCATGGAGGTAGCGGGGCGAGAGTTCATAGCTGCCCGCCATCATCACCGCCGCGCCAGCAGCCGCCAGAGTGAGCGCGATTCCCTGCATCCGCTTTGGCCGCTGGCGCAGCACGACCAGCCCCCAGATCGGCAGCATCAGCCCGCTCATATTGCCGAATATGGTGGCGTTGGTGACTTTGGTATAAAGAATGCCGATATGCCAGGCGACCAGATCCGCCGCGAAGAACAGCCCGGACCAGACCAGTGCGCCCCATTCGCGCATCGTCGGCGCGGTGCGGCGCAGCCCCGGCAGCGCCAGCAGGATGAGGAAAGGCAGGGCCAGCGTCAGCCGCCAGAAGGCCGCCGCCACCGGCCCGACATCGGCCAGCCGAACCAGCACCGGACCGAGCGGCAGTATGAGATTTGCCAATATGAGTGCGGGAAATGCGAATTTCGGCATAGCCGCGCGCATGGTAGGGGTTGAACTGGCCATGGCGGCTCCCTAGCTGGCTTTCAGCATCAAGTCCCGTTGCAATTTGCAACTTTGAAAAAGGGGAGATTTCATGTCCAGCCTGTTCAAACCTGTCCAGATCGGCGCCATCACCGCCCCCAACCGCGCCATCATGGCGCCGCTGACCCGTGGCCGCGCAACGCGTGACCATGTGCCTACCCCGATCATGATCGACTATTATCGCCAGCGCGCAGGCGCGGGCCTGATCATCACCGAAGCGACCGGCATTTCGCGCCAGGGGCTGGGCTGGCCTTATGCGCCTGGCATCTGGTCGGACGAACAGGTCGCCGCCTGGCAGCCAGTGACGCAGGCCGTGCATGATGCGGGTGGACGGATCATCGTCCAGCTGTGGCATATGGGGCGGCAGGTCCATTCAAGCGTGACCGGCGAGCAACCGGTGTCGTCCAGCGCGACAGCGACGGCGGGCGACGCCCACACCTATGAGGGCAAAGCGCCGTTCGAGACCGCCCGTCCACTGACGCTTGAGGAAATTCCCGGCCTGATCGACACCTATGTCGTGGCCGCGCGCAATGCGATCCGCGCCGGATTTGACGGGGTGCAGATTCACGCCGCCAATGGCTATCTGATCGACCAGTTCCTGCGCGACAACGCCAATTTCCGCACCGACCAATATGGTGGGAGCATCGAAAACCGCGTGCGGTTGCTGGCAGAGGTGACGCAGGCGGTGGCCGATGCGATCGGCGCAGACAAGGTGTCGGTGCGCCTGTCACCCAATGGCGATTCGCAGGGCGTGGACGACAGCAATCCTGGGCCGCTTTTCGCCCATGTCGCGCAAGTGCTGAACGCGATCGGTATCGCCTCGCTCGAACTGCGCGAACCGGGACCGGACGGCTCGTTCGGCGCAACCGACGTGCCGCGCCAGTCGCCGCTGATCCGCCAGCATTTCAAGGGACCGCTGATCCTGAACAGCGATTATGACAAGGACCGGGCGCAGGCAGATCTGGACAGCGGCCTTGCCGACGCGATCAGCTTTGGCCGCCCCTTCATCGCCAATCCCGACCTGGTGGAACGGCTGGGCAGCGGCGCGCCGTTGAACCCGATCAAGGGCATGGAGACCTGGTATAGTCCGGGTGAGCTGGGTTATACCGACTATCCGGCACTGGCCGAACAAGGCGCCACGGCGTAACCACATTACCCGTCACCCCCGCGAAAGCGGGGACCCAACGTGCCGCCGCCAATCCAGCTGCGTAACGAAACATGGGTTCCCGCCTGCGCGGGAATGACGGGTGTTTTACGAGTTTTCCGGCGCTCTACTTACAATCCTCCCCTTGCAGGGGAGGATTTTTTTGTCCCTTACGCCCCGAACCGTTCGCGCAGGGCCAGCATCGCGATGGCAGCCTTGGCCGCTTCGCCGCCCTTGTCCTTTTCGGTCCGCTTCGCGCGGGTCAGCGCTTGCGCTTCATTTTCGACCGTCAAAATGCCGTTGCCGATCGCGATCGCATCCATGCTGAGCGCCATCAGGCCGCGCGCGCTTTCGTTCGACACGACTTCGAAATGATAGGTTTCGCCGCGGATCACCACGCCGATGGCGATGAAGCCGTCATAGCGGCCGCTTTCCGCCGCCAGCGCGATCGCGCCGGGGATTTCCAGTGCGCCCGGCACCGTCACCACCTCATATTTATGCCCGGCGTCATCCAGCGCGGCTTTTGCGCCCTCGATCAGCAGGTCGTTGAGATGGTCGTAGAAGCGCGCTTCGACGATCAGGAATTTGGCCATGATAAATCCTTTACTGCTCGATCGGACGCTGCCCAACCACGGCCAGGTCATAGCCGTCAAGCGCGATCAGGCTATGATGGCTGTTGGTCAGCAGGACCATGTCATGCACGCCCAGTTCCGCCAATATCTGTGCGCCCGCGCCATAGTTGCGCAGTTCGTCCATATCGCCGACGGCGATACCGGCATTTTGCTGAAGCATCCGGGTAAGGACGTCGGGTTCGTCGCCGCGCAGCAGGACGATGATGCCCGCACCTTCCGCGCTGATAATCTCCATGGATCGTTGCAGCAGGCCGGAGCGCGGCCCCTGCTTGCCGAACGTGTCGCTCAGCGGCGCGAACTGGTGCATCCGCACCAATGTGGGCTTGTCGGGGTCGACATGGCCCTTCTGCAACACCAGCTGCTCGGTCTGGGTCGCCTTGTTGTAGAAGCTTATCGCCTTCCAGTCGCCGCCCCACTGGCTCTGAAACACGGTTTCGGCGCGGCGCTCGACAATATGGTCGTGGCGGCGGCGATAGGCGATCAGGTCGCGGATCGTACCGATCTTCATCTTGTGCTTTTGCGCAAAGGGGATGAGGTCGTCGAGGCGTGCCATCGTGCCGTCATCCTTCATCACTTCGCAGATGACGCCCGACGGGTTGAGACCGGCGAGCCGCGCGACGTCCACCGCCGCTTCGGTATGGCCGGTGCGCACCAGCACCCCGCCATCCTTGGCTACCAGCGGAAAGACATGGCCCGGTGTGACGATATCGTCCTTGCCCTTCGACCCGTCGATCGCTACGGAGATGGTGCGGGCGCGGTCCGCCGCGCTGATCCCGGTGGTCACCCCCTCGCGCGCCTCGATCGACACGGTGAAGGCGGTTTCATGCCGCGTGCCATTATTGCGGCTCATCAGGCCCAGGCCCAGTTCATCGACCCGCGCCTTGCTCAGCGCCAGGCAGATCAGGCCGCGGCCATGGGTGGCCATGAAATTGATCGCATCGGGGGTCGCCATCTGCGCCGGGATCACCAGATCGCCCTCATTCTCGCGATCCTCGTCATCGACCAGGATGAACATGCGGCCGTTGCGGGCTTCGTTGATGATTTCTTCGGGGGAGGCGAGCGCGGTGCCGCCTTCACGCTTCAAAAGATAGGCTTCCAGCTTGCCCAATGTATCGGCGGTCGGGTTCCAGTCGCCCTCGCCCAGCTTGCGCAGCGAATTGGCGTGCAGACCCGCCGCACGGGCAAGGCCGGATCGCGACATGCCACCATCGGTGACGAGGCTGCGGACGGTATCGATTAGGGCTGAGGACATGGCAAACGACTCCTTCCCGATCGCCGGGATGGGCCGTATATCACATTGCAGTGTGATTATATCAAGAGGCAATCACATTGTGCGGTTGCGAACACTCATCATCCGGTCAAGATAGCGCGCGAGGACATCAATCTCCAGATTAAAAGCCCGCCCCTGCGGCAGCGCGTCGAGCGTCGTTTCAGCCGCCGTGTGCGGGATGATGTTCAGGCCGAAATGCACGCTGCCATCGGGCTGATCCTCGACGCTGTTCACGGTCAGCGAAATACCGTCCAGCGTGATCGACCCCTTGGCCGCCAGCGCAGCGGCCAGCGCGGCAGGCGCGGCAATGACCAGCCGGGTCGAATCGCCCTGCGGCGTGGCCGACACCAGATGGCCCACGCCATCGACATGGCCGGTAACGATATGCCCGCCCAGCTCATCGCCGACCTTGAGCGCGCGTTCCAGATTGAGCCGGCCGCCCTGCGTCCATAGGCCCGGCGCGGTGCGCGCGACGGTTTCGGCCGACAGATCGACCGCGAACCAGTTCGCGCCCTTTTCCACCACGGTCAGGCAGGCCCCCGAACAGGCGATCGACGCGCCGATCGCAACCGACGCCATGTCATAGCCGCTGCCGATGACCAGCCTCAGGTCGCCGCGTTGTTCCGCCTGGCGGATGGTGCCGATGTCGGTGATGATGCCGGTGAACATATTTCTGGACCGCCCTCAAACATCCGTTCGCCCTGAGCTTGTCGAAGGGCCGCACTTCTTGAGAAGAAGGACAAGGCTTCGACAAGCTCAGCCCGAACGGGGTAAAACTCACGCGGTCATCTAAGCGCTGGACACCGCCTCGTAAACCTCCAGCCGATCAACCCCCAGCCGCCGTTCGTCGGTCAGCCGCCAGCGACCATGCGCATTGGCCAGGTCCATCAGGCCAATGTCGCCAATTCCCGCCAGACCCGCGCCGATAATGATGGGCGCGCGATAGAGCAGCAGCCGGTCGACCAGCCCAGCGCGCAGAAAGGCTGCTGCCGTTTCCGCGCCCCCTTCCACCAGCAGATGATCGACCCGGTCGAGCGCGGCAATCTCGTCGGGCGCGCCGATCCGTTCCCATCCATCGGGCGCATCGCCCCGGCTGAGCAATATCCGGCGGGGCGAGCGGTCCTCCAGCCCAGCCAGCCGCACGTCCAGCCCCGGCGCATCGGCGCGCAGCGTGCCGCCGCCCACCACTATCGCGTCGTGCCGCGCCCGCTCGACATGGGCATGGGCACGCGCATCCGGGCCGGTGATCCAGCGACTGGAGCCATCCGCCAGCGCAATCCGTCCATCTAGCGAGAGGCCGAGCTTCAGCGTCACATGCGGCCGCCCGCGCGTCTGGCGCAGCACAAAGCCCGCCATGGCGCGCGCAGCTTCCTCCGCCAGCAGTCCCATCTCGACCGTGATGCCGCGCTCGCGCAGCCAGGCCGCGCCCTGCCCATCGGTGCGCGGATCAGGGTCGCGCAGCGCGATCACCACCCGCGCCACCCCGGCACGCGCCAGCAAATCAGCGCAACGCGGCCCGCGCGGCGACAGATGAAAACAGGGCTCCAGCGTCACATAGGCCGTCGCCCCATGGGCCTGCTCCATCGCCTGCCCCAGCGCCTGCGCTTCGGCATGGGGGCGACCACCCTTTTGCGTCCAGCCACGTCCCACCACATGGCCATCGCGCACGATCAAGCAGCCGACATTGGGATTGGGAGTAGAAAGCCCGCGCCCGCGCCCCGACAGCGCGATGGCAGCGGCCATGAAACGCCGGTTGGCGGCGGACGTCGACGTCTGGCTCAGGGCTTGGCGACTTCCGGTTGCGCGCCCGGCTTGCTCTCAGCCTCCGCCTTCACTAACCGCTGGTCGAGCATCGCGTTGATCTGCTTGACCGCTTCCTTGCGCCGGGCGGTATTGCGCGCCTCATCCTTGCGCCAGTCGATGCCGAACGCATCGGCGATCTTCTGCATCTCCACCTGATTTTTTTGCAGGATGGCGTCGCGCCGGGCCAGATCCATCTTCTGTTGCAGGATGATCGCGGCATCGCTGCGATTCGCGTCCCAACTTTGGAAATAGATGATCTTGTTGCGCGTCGGCATGGTGTTGGTGTTGGCGTCGGTGATGAATGTCCACACGATCACCCAGGTGAACGCCATCGAAACCCCCAGCAGCGGCCATTTATGCTGGCGCGGCTGGCGGAAATAGCCCCACAGATCGCCAAGCGCGCTCTTGGGGGAAACGGGACGGGGAAAAATCGCCATGTCGCCCATATAGTGCAGGCCGCGCCCGGATGCAAAAGGGGTGGGATGCAAAAGGGGTGGTGTAACGTCCATCCTCCCCTTTTGGGGGAAGATGGACGTCACTCGTCACCGGTTCGTCAATGTGAAGCGCACCGTCAGCGTTTTCGTGGTCGCCACTGGCACGCCGTCCCGCGTGGCGGGGCGGAAGCGCCATTTGCGCAGGGCGTGACGCTGGGTCGCGAGCCAGAAGCTCTCGTCGGTCGCAGACACCCGCGATATGTCGGTCACCCGCCCTTCCGCATTGATCGTGACCCGCACCGTCACCGCGCCTTCCAGTCCCTGACGGATCATCGCGCCGGGATAGTCGGGCTGAAACTGCGACAGCGCGCGCGGATCGATACCGGCATCGACCAGCACAGGCACACGGGGTGGATCGGCAGGCGGCTGGATGATGGTGGGACCAGGATCAATCGCGTCCCCCATCCCGGTGCCGCCGGTGATTACGGGATCGCCCTGCGCGCCGGGCACGATCGGGTCCGTAGCGGTGGGTCGCTGCTCGATCGGCCGCGTCTTGATCGGTTTCTCGACGGTCTGTTCGACAGGTTCGGGCGGCGGCGGATCACTGATCGGAATGTTCGTCGTCGTCAACGGCGGTGGTGTGAAAACCGTGTCGATCACCTCCTTGGGGATCAGCAGCCACGCCCCGATCACCAGCGCATGGACGGCGATCGCCCCGCCAATGCCAACCGGCGATCCGGTGCCGCTGCGATAGCCCGATAGCACTGGCCTCTCGCCTGCACCTGCTATTCTCCCATGCCCGATGGCTGCCTGCATCATGCTCATCCGCATTGCCCGACTCCTCTCCTGCCCGTCCACTTTTGGACGGTGCATGACATGTTACATCATATTTCTATGATATGTTGCAACATCATTTTTAGGATCGCGTAGATGCTCTGCTTCACTCCTTAGAACAGCGTGTCGATGGCGTGGATGATCAGCCCCACCAGTCCGCCGACCAGCGTGCCGTTAATGCGGATATATTGCAGGTCGCGGCCAACCGCACCCTCCAGCCGATTGGTGATCGTGCCCGCGTCCCAGCCGCGCACCGTATCGCTGACCAGCCGGACGATCGCGTCGCCATAGGTAGCGGTCGCCCCCACCGCCGCGCGGCGCACGAAGCGGTTGATGACATGCCGCAGCCGCGCATCCTCCTGCAACGTGCCGCCAAGCTGGCGCAGTGCCTCCCCCAGTCGCCCGGCCATCGCCTTGCCCGGATCGCGCACCGCGCGCAGTAATCCGCTGCGCGCCTGTTCCCAAAGGCCGTCGATCCAGCGCTGCATCGCCGGATTGTCGAGAATTTCGTCGCGGATTTGCGCCGCCTTCGCCTGCATCTCAATGTCGAACTGGAGATCGAAGGCGAGCTTGGCCATCCCCTCCTCGGCCTTCAGCCGCAGGCTGTGACCCGGATCAGCGGCCATTTCCGCCAGCATCTTGCGCAGCCCGTCGATGATCGCATTGGCCAGATTTTCGTCCAGCCCCGTCCAGCGCAGCACCTTGCCCGCCTTGTCATGCACCATCTGGCGGATCAGATGATCATTCGCCTCCAGCGTCCTGTCGGCCCAGTGGATGATGCCGTCCATTACCGGCGCATGGCGGCCGTCGCGCATCGCCGCCTCAATCGCCTGCCCCACCAGCGGGCCGATATTGATGCCCCGCAGCCGCTGGCCGATCGCGCCCTTGACCATGCCACCAAGCCGTTCCTGGTCCAACGCCTCCAGCATGTCGGCGATCAGGCGCGACGCACCTTCGCGCAGACGCCCGTCGCCCGCCGATGGACTGGCCAGAAAGCGTCCGGCCGCGGCCGCGACATCCATGCCGCGCATCCGCCGCGCGACGACCGCAGGCGTCAGGAAATTGTCGCGCAGGAAGATCGCCAGCGTCTCGCCGATCCGGTCCTTGTTACGCGGGATGATCGCAGTGTGCGGAATGGGCAGGCCCAGCGGGTGACGGAACAGGGCCGTGACAGCGAACCAGTCGGCCAGGCCACCGACCATCGCCGCCTCGGCAAAGGCCTGCACGAAGCCGATGGCCGGGTGCAGATGCGCGGTGCTGCGCGCGGCGATGAACAGAGCCGCCATCGCCAGCAACATCCCCGTCGCCAGCAGCCGCATCCGTCGCGCGGGATTGGGCAGGCTTTCGCCGATCGGGCGGGGGACGCGGAGCAACTTCATGGCTCCCCAACGGTTACGCCGCCGTTTCGTTCAGGCAAAGCGTTGTTTTGCTACCCGATCACTCCGCCGGTTGGACATGCCCCGGTGCATCCTTGTCATCGCCCGGCTTGTAGGTCAGCAGTCCCCGGCCCAGACGCGGCCCGACCCAGCTTTCGATCGCGATCGCCAGACTGAAAGTTGCCGGCACTATCACCAGCGTCAGCACGGTGGACAGCAGCAGCCCGCCGATCACGGTGATGCCCATCGGCGCACGCCAGGCGCCATCGCCCGACAGCGACAGGGCGGTCGGCACCATGCCCGCCACCATTGCCACGGTGGTCATGACGATCGGCTGGGCGCGCTTGTGTCCCGCATCCATGATCGCCTCGAACTTGGGTACACCCTTCTCCATCTCCTCCAGCGCGAAGTCGATGACGAGGATGGAGTTTTTGGCAACGATGCCAAGCAGCATCAGCAGGCCGATGAACACCGGCATCGACAGTGGCTGCCCCGCGATATGCAGCGCAAGCGCGCCGCCCAGCGGCGCGAGCAACAGCGACCCCAGATTGACGAAGGGCGGCATGATCCGCTTGTAGAGCAGCACCAGCACCGCCAGCACCAGCATGATGCCGGAAATGACGGCGATGATGAAATTCTCGATCATCTCATTTTGCCATTTCGCATCCCCGGCTGTGATCTTCTGCACACCCTGCAACTTGCCTTCGTTGATCTGCTTCATCACCGGAATGGCGTTGATCTTCGCCATTGCCTGGCTGGTGACGATGCCCGGTGCCAGATCAGCCCCCACGACGATACGGCGGATCTGGTTATAACGGCGGATCTGCGTCGGCCCCGCGCCAAAGCTGATGTCGGCGACCACCTTCAATGGCACCGATCCGCCATTGACCGTGGGCACAGGCATATTCTCGATCGTGCCGATATCCTTGCGGCTTTCCTCGGCGATCGAGACACGGATCGGAATCTGGCGATCGGACAGCGAGAATTTCGCGCTATTCTGGTCGATTTCGCCGATCGTGGCGATGCGGATGGTCTGGCTCAGCGCAGCAGTGGTCACCCCCATGCTGGCGGCAAGGTCCAGTCGCGGCTTGATGATGATTTCGGGCCGCTGCATGTCGCCCTGTACCCGCGGCGCGCGCAATTCGCGGATTTTGGCCATTTCTGCGACCAGCTCGTTGGCAACTGCGTCCAACTTTTCAGGGTCGTCGGACCCGAACATCATGATGATGTCGCGACCAAAACCGCCACCCGACTGCGACTGGAAATTCACTCGCGCGTCGGCGATCGTCTGGAATTTCGGCGCGATCTTGCGCTCCCAGTCCACCGACGACATCGGCCGGTCTTTTTTGAGTGTCAGGAAGATGTCGGCATTGGTGGTTTCGATGTCGGCAAAAGCCGCATCGACCACGTCAGTGTCGGCCGCCAGCATGTCGGCGACCCGGCGGGTAATCGCGGTCGTCTGCGCCAATGTGCTGCCCGGCACAGTCTCGATCTTCACCTGGCTGAAATCGGTATTGGTGACCGGCTGGAAGGTCATGGGCAAAGTCGCAAAGGCAATGATCGTCGCGACAAAGGCCAGAAAACCAAAGCCGACAGTCCACATCCGGTGATCCAGGAAAATCGCGGTAAAGCGCCGCCATCCGCCCCGCCCGCGATGAGCCATTGCCTTTCGTTCGTCGAGCGACCAGCGCAGTACGCTCATATAGCGGTCCATCAGCCAGCCTTCGCCATGGCTTTCGGCACCATGGGCCTTGAGGAAATAGGCCGCGATCATCGGCGTGATCAACCGCGCGACCGCCAGGCTCATGAGGACGGACACGACCACCGTCATGCCGAACTGGATGAAGAACTGTCCCGAAAGCCCCGGCATCAACGCCACCGGCAGGAATACCGCGACGATCGCCATGGTGGTTGCCAGCACGGCCAGACCTATTTCATCGGCCGCGTCGATCGATGCCTGATAGGCGCTTTTGCCCATGCGCATGTGGCGGACGATATTCTCGATCTCCACGATCGCGTCATCGACCAGCACGCCGGCGACCAGACTGAGGGCCAGAAGCGAAATGCTGTTCAGCGTAAAGCCCATCATGTCCATGAACCAGAAGGACGGGATCGCCGACAGCGGGATCGCCAGCGCCGAAATCATCGTGGCGCGCCAGTCGCGCAGGAACAGGAATACGATCACGACTGCCAGCACCGCGCCCTCGATCATCGCGGCCATCGCCGAATGATATTGGTCCTTGGTGTAATCGACGCTGGTGTAGAGCTGCTTGAAGGTGACCTTGGGGTTTTCCTTGCGCAGCTTGTCCAGCTCGACCATGGCATCGTCATAGACGGAAACGTCGGACGCGCCCTTGGCCTTTTCCAGGGTGAAACTGGTAACCTGGCGCCCGTTCATCAGCGACATGTTGCGCTGTTCAGCATACATGTCGCGCACATCGGCAATATCGGCCAGCTTGACCGTGCGACCACCGGTAATGGCGATCTGCGCCGCACCCAGATCGCGCGCATTGCGGGCGTTACCCAGCACGCGGATCGACTGTTCGGCCCCGGCGATTTCGGTACGCCCACCGGCCGCATTCAGATTAACCTGCTGCAACTGCTGGTTGACCTGCGCGGCGGTGATGCCGAAGGCCTGCAATTTGGCCGGGTCCAGAATGACGCGAATTTCGCGGCTTACGCCGCCGCCGCGATTGGCTGCCGCCATGCCGCTGACCGACCGCAACCGTTTGGCTACGGTATTGTCGACATACCAGGACAATTCCTCCAGCGTCATGTCGGTCGCTTCGGCGCTGAAATAGGCGATCGGCCCGCCATCAATGTCGACGCGGGTGACTTGCGGCTCCAAAATACCATCGGGCAGGTCGCTGCGAATCTGGTCGATGGCGTTTTTGACATCGCTGACGGCCCGGTCGATCGGCGTGCCGATGGCAAACTGGACATTGCTCAGCGACCGGCCTTCGGACGCGAAAGAGGTGATTTCATCGACACCGCTGATGCCGCGCACCGCCGCTTCGACCCGCTGCGTGACCTGGGTTTCCAGTTCGGTCGGGGCTGCACCCGGCTGACTGACGACCACGCTGACCATCGGAAAGCTGATGTCGGGATTATTGTTGATGTCCATGCGGCTGAAACTGACCAGCCCCGCCAGCAGCAGCGCGGCAAACATCACCAGCGGCGTCACCGGATTGCGGATGGCCCAGGCCGACATATTGCGAAAATTCATGGGCTACCGCTTCCTTCGCCGGACGCAATCCGTCCTCTCATCCGTATCACCACCACCCCGAAATGAGGGCAGTCGCGCCTTTTTTTACCGGCCCTTGATCGGCTCCGGCTTCACCTTCTGCCCAGGGGCCAGGAAGGCGCCGGCCGACGTCACGATCTTTTCATTGCCGGTAATGCCGCTTGTCACCGCGACACCCGCCTCCGACACCTGACCCACGGTCACGGCGCGCCGTTCGACCTCATTCTTGCCGTTGACGACATAGACATAATTGCCCTTGGGATCGCTCTGCACCGCTGATTCCGGCAGCAAGGGTGCGCTGCCCGATCCGCTGGTGATGGTGACGGCGGCAAAGCCGCCCGGCCGGATCGCCGCCTGATAAGGCAGCGCGATGCGGGCAATGCCCTGCCGCGTCTGCGGATCGACCACAGGCGATACCTGCCACACCCGTCCGGCAAACTGGTCCTTGCCACCCACCGGAGTGACGATGGCGCTGTTACCGGCGCGCAGCGATTGCAAGTCACCCTCGGCCACCTGCGCCAGCAATTCCATCTCGCCATCCTTGGCCATGCGGAACAGCACGCCGCTGCCAGACCCCACAATCTGCCCCGGCTCGACCGCGCGGGTCAGCACCAGGCCATTGGCCGGCGCACGAATGTCCAGCCGCCCGGTGCGGGCGCGCTGTTCGGCCAGCTGGGCGACGGCGACATTGACGCGCGCATTGGCCGCGTCACGGGTCGCGGTGCGCTGATCAATGTCCGCCGCGCTGATGAAACCGCGCCCGACCAGCGCCTTGGCGCGATCGAGCTGCGCTTGCGCCAGCTTGGCATCGGCACGGGCGACATCGACCTGCGCGGCCAGCGAATTGACCTGCTGCGCCTGCACCGACCGTTCGATCACCGCCAGCACCTGCCCGGCGCGCACCCAGTCGCCCGGCTGCACCAGGACTTGGGCGACCATGCCGCCTTCGCCCACGACCCCGACCGGCATGTCAACACGTGCGCCAAGCGATCCGGTCGCGGTCACCGTGCGAGCGACGGTGGACTGGCCCGGACTACTGACGGTCACAACCGGCACCTGCGCCGTGACCGCAGGCGCAGCCGCACCGCCGCCGCGCATCGAAATCCACACCGCGCTACCCACCAGCAACAGGACGACCACCGCCGCGACCAGCCACAGCCGCCGCTTGCGCGCGCGCGCCTCCTCATCGTCGATGACGACAGCTGAGTCTGCCATGACCTGGGTCTCGTAATTCATGCGATTCTGTCTCTCCGGCGCTTCGCCATCCACCAACTGTGTTATATGAATATAGCACCGCCCTCAACCCCCAATATCATGGGTCAAAGGGGGAGGGCAAAGCGATATTGCGCGACTGTATAAGCCAGAGCGGAGGAAATGGCACGGTGGTTCGTTTGGCGCGAACGGGACCGGCTGCGGCGTGGAACGGGATTCATTTGCCAAAAGCCCCCGATTATGGCGCTATATGCGCCGGGTGCGAAACATCGAGGGAGAGGAGCGCGCCATGGATTTGCTAGGTTGGATCTTTATCGGCCTGTTGGCCGGGGCAATCGCAAAGCTGATCATGCCGGGACGCGACCCTGGCGGCTGTATCGTCACTATGTTGCTGGGCATCGCCGGGGCGCTGTTGGCGGGCTTTGTCGGCCGCCTCGCGGGCTTCTATTCTTCGGGCCAGAACGCGGGCTTCATCGCCGCGATCCTGGGATCGGTCGCCGTGCTGGCTCTCTACCGCTGGTTTGCTACGCGGAGATAGGGTTAGACGTAAGCGTGCAGGCCAGTGCGGGACACAACAAAAAAGACCGCGCCCCGGTGAGGAGCGCGGCCTTTTGGGCAGTCAGTCGTGAAGGTGCGTTTAGCGCACCGATCCGCGACGGACCAGGTTGACGATCGCCAGCAGGATGATCGCGCCGACCAGCGACACCAGGAAGCTGTACAGCGTCAGGCCTGCATTGTTGATCGAACCGCCGCTGAAAATCATGCCGCCGATAAACGCACCGACGATGCCGACGACGATATTGAGCAGGATGCCCTGCTGCGCGTCAGTCCGCATGACCATGCTGGCGAGCCAGCCAATAATGCCACCGACGACAAGCCACATAATGATGCCCATGATACTCTCCTTGACCACGCCCCCAGCGGGTTGGGTGCTGCGGGATTAACGGTGCAAGGGGCAGCCTGTTCCATGGGTGAAAAATGATTCCGGGCGGGAAACCATCCCCGTCCCGCCTCGTTACAGGCGGTTTTTCTTGATGGTTGGTTTTTCAAAGGCGCATTTCAACAAAGATTCCCAAGCAAAAGGGGCCGCCGGATGCTTTCCGGCGGCCCCTTTTATGCTGCGTCACTGACGCCCGCGCGGACAGGTCAATATTTCTGCTGCCGTTCGTAAAGGGACTTATAATATTGGATGCGCGTCACGCGCAGGCCGTGCATCCCCGACCGGTCGACCGCCCGCTGCCAGCCGGCAAATTCTTCCAGCGTCAGATTATAGCGCGCGCACGCCTCATCCACGGTCAGCAAACCGCCATTCACGGCCGACACGACTTCGGCCTTGCGCCGCACGACCCAACGTGTCGTGTCCGGTGGCGGGAGGCTGTCCAGCGTCAGCGGTTCTCCGAGCGGCCCGACGACCTGGGCTGGCCGTATTTTCTGGTTTTCGATCATTACTACCCTCAAAAGCGGCGCTGGCGTTGTCAAATCCAGCAGCGAAACCTTGATATATGTTCAGCCCTGAAGAACGGCTAAAGCGCCAAGGTAAACGCCACCTTCATCATCCTTTCCCCACAGCTAAACGGTTCGCGATCAGCGGATTAAAGCTTCCTGCTAGCCGAACGGCTTCGATCATGCCGCCGGAACGTGGCGCGAAAATTCCCGCCAGCTCCTGAATCCAGTCTTCCGTTCCATCCTGCCCCCGCAGGACGCCCGCAACCGCCAGCGCAGTCGGGCTGGCCGCCTGCTGTGCTGCACAGGCAGCCCGCAGGAACGGCCAGACCGGCACGCGTGCGCGGCCAAGGGGTCTGGCATTGGCGGGGGTAAGCCCGCCTGTCCGAAGAAAACTCAAATCCATGAAGCTGCTTCTACGCGACAATGGATAAGGGTCGGTAAATGGGCGCTCGCTTTGTCGCATCCCGCGCTGCGGCCCGTCGCATCACGCCCACTGGCATGAAAAGCGCACTGCGCGTATAGGCGCGACCATGCAGCCAGAGTTTCAGCTAGCCCAGCCGCTCGACGCGCGGCGCATTGTCGTTGCCATGTCCGGCGGGGTCGATTCCTCCGTCGTCGCCGCGCTTGCCGCCAAAACCGGCGCGGAAGTGATCGGCGTCACGCTCCAGCTTTATGATCATGGCGCGGCGGTGGGCCGCACCGGCAGTTGCTGCGCGGGGCAGGACATACGTGATGCCCGCGCCGTCGCCGACCGCATCGGCATCGCCCATTATGTGTTCGATTATGAAAGCCGCTTCCGCGAGTCGGTGATTGCCGACTTTGCCGACGAATATATGGCCGGGCGCACCCCCATCCCCTGCGTCAAATGCAATATGGGTGTGAAATTCACCGACCTGTTCCAGATTGCGCGCGATCTGGGGGCCGACTGCCTCGCCACCGGCCATTATGTCCGCCGGGTAGAGGGCGCGAACGGCGCGGAACTGCACCGCGCCGCTGATCCCGCGCGCGACCAGAGCTATTTCCTGTTCGCCACCACCCAGGCGCAGCTTGATTATCTGCGCTTTCCGTTGGGCGGCTTACCGAAACCGATGGTGCGCGAAATCGCCGCCGAACTGGGGCTGGCCGTAGCCTTGAAACCCGACAGCCAGGACATCTGTTTCGTCCCCGACGGCGATTATGCCAAGATCGTCCGCAAACTCCGCCCCGACGCGGATGAAGGCGGCGACATCGTCCATGTCGATGGCCGGGTGCTGGGCCGGCACAAGGGGATGATCCATTTCACCGTCGGCCAGCGCAAGGGGCTGGAGATTGGCGGCCAGCCCGACCCGCTCTATGTCATAAGGCTGGATGCGGCGGACAAGCGCGTGATCGTGGGACCAAAGGCGGCACTGGCGGTATCAGGCGCGACGTTGAGCGACATCAACTGGCTGGGCCGCGACTTTGCCGGACCGCTAACGGCGAAAGTGCGGTCGATGGCGAAGCCCGTGCCCGCGCGGCTGGTGGACGGGCAATTGCTGTTCGACGCCCCCGAATATGGCGTCGCGCCGGGGCAGGCGGCGGTGCTGTATGACGGCGACCATGTGCTGGGCGGCGGCTGGATCGCCAGCACGCAGAGCGCGATGATGGACGCATAATCCTTCCCAAGCTTGCTTGGGGAGGGGGACCGCGCGAAACGTGGTGGAGGGGAAACGGCACGACCTGCGCATTGCCCCTCCACCACTCGCTTTGCGAGCGGTCCCCCTCGCCACGCCTGCGGCGCAAGGAGGATTAGATCCCCCCAAATCCTTGCCCTCCCCCCCCGGCCCCGCTAAGGCCCGCGCGTCATGACTCGCACCCTCACCTTCGCCATTCCCAAGGGCCGCATCCTCGATGAAGCGCTGCCTTTGCTTGCCAAAGCCGGTATCGAGCCGGAGGCGGAGTTTCATGACAAGAAAAGCCGCGCGCTGCGCTTCGCGACAAATCGCCCCGACGTGTCGATCATCCGCGTGCGCGCGTTCGACGTCGCCACCTTCGTCGCCCATGGCGCGGCCCAGATCGGCATTGTCGGCTCCGACGTGGTGGAGGAATTCGACTATTCCGAACTCTATGCGCCCGTGGACCTCGACATTGGTCATTGCCGTCTGTCGGTCGCGCAGCCCGCTGACCTGGCCGACGAGGATGAAGCCGCGATCAGCCACGTCCGCGTCGCCACCAAATATCCGCACCTGACGCGCAAATATTATGAAGCGCGCGGGCTTCAGGCCGAATGCGTCAAGCTGAACGGCGCGATGGAGCTGGCCCCGTCGCTCGGCCTGTCGCGGCGCATCGTCGATCTCGTCTCGTCGGGCGCGACGCTGAAAGCCAATGGGCTGGTCGAAACCGACATCATCATGCCCATTTCCGCCCGCCTGATCGTCAACCGCGCCGCCTTCAAAATGCGCTCGGCCGAACTCGCGCCGATGGTGGAGGCGTTTCGCAAGGCGGTGGGGGTGAAGGATGCGGCGTAACGCCTCCGTCGTCATTCCCGCGAAGGCGGGAACCCATCTCCCAACAGCGATCCTCGACGCAAGGTATCGGAGATGGATCCCCGCCTTCGCGGGGATGACGGTAAAAGAGCTGCAAATCCCATGACCCAGCGCCTCACCACCACCGCCCCCGATTTTGCCGCCGCCTTCACCACGCTCGTAGATGCGCGCCGTGAAGCGGATGAGGATGTATCCCGCGATGTGACCGCGATCCTGAAAGCCGTGCGCGCGGGCGGCGACGCGGCGCTGGCGGATTATACGCAGCGTTTCGACCATCATGACCTGAACGTCACCGGATGGGCGGTGACGCCAGCGGAAACCCGCGCCGCGCTCGACGGCATTTCCAGCACGCTGCGCGACGCGCTTGAACTCGCCGCCGCGCGCATCACCGCCTATCATGAAAAGCAGCGTCCCGTGGACAGCGACGGCGTGGACAGCGCGGGCGTGCGTCTGGGCGCGCGCTGGAGCGCGGTGGACGCGGCGGGCCTCTATGTGCCGGGCGGTCGCGCCGCCTATCCCAGCTCGCTGCTGATGAACGTCATTCCCGCCAAGGTCGCGGGGGTCAGCCGCATCGCCATGGTCACGCCGACTCCCAATGGCGAGATCAATCCGCTGGTCCTTGCCGCCGCGCACATTGCGGGGATCGAGGAAATCTGGCGCGTCGGCGGGGCGCAGGCCGTCGCCGCGCTCGCCTATGGCACAGACCGCATCGCCCCGGTGGACGTCATCACCGGTCCCGGCAACGCCTGGGTCGCCGAAGCCAAGCGCCAGCTTTACGGCGTGGTCGGCATCGATATGGTCGCCGGGCCGTCCGAAATCGTCGTTGTCGCCGATGCGAAGAATGACCCGGACTGGATCGCCGCCGACCTTTTGAGCCAGTCTGAACATGACCCAACCAGCCAGTCGATCCTGTTCACCGATGACGCGGCCTTTGCCGATGCGGTCGAACGCGCGGTCGAGGGTCGGCTTGGCCAGCTCGCCACGGAAAAGGTCGCCCGCGCCAGCTGGACCGCCAATGGCGCGATCATTGTCGTGCGCGATTTTGAGGAGGCGATGCCGCTGGTAAACCGCCTGGCCGCCGAACATCTCGAACTGGCGGTGGATGATCCCGACGCTTTGTTCGCCAAGGTCCGCCATGCAGGCTCGGTATTCCTGGGCCGGATGACCCCCGAAGCGGTCGGCGATTATGTCGCCGGTCCCAACCACGTCCTGCCCACCGGGCGCCGTGCGCGCTTCTCGTCGGGCCTGTCGGTGCTCGACTTCATGAAGCGCACCAGCTTCCTGAGCCTCGACGATGCCGCAATCCGCGCGATCGGCCCGGCGGCGGTGGCGCTGGCCGAAGCCGAAGGCCTGCCTGCGCACGCTGCATCAGTATCTCTCCGTTTAACATAAATTCCGTTCGCCCTGAGCGAAGTCGAAGGGCTGGGCAGAGCCGAAGGCGAAGCCGCTTCGCTTCGCTCAGCAGAGGGCTTCGACAAGCTCAGCCCGAACGGCTAAGGAAGACATTATGAACGCACGCTCCAAATCCCGCTCCGCCGCGCGCCTTGCCGCGGTGCAGGCGCTGTATCAGCTCGAAATGGAGGGAACCCCCGTCCATGTCCTGCTGCACGAATTCCATGCCCATCGCCTGGGCGCCACGATCGAGGACGTGACCTACGCCCCGGCGGAGGAGCCGTTTTTCGATGATGTCGTGTCCGGCGTAGACAAGCGCCGCGACGAGATTGACGCGCTGATCGTCGCCCGCCTGTCGAGCGGCTGGAGCCTCGACCGGCTCGACAAGCCGATGCGCCAGATATTGCGCGCAGGCACTTATGAACTGCTGGCCCGCGCCGACATCGCGACCGCAACGATCATCAGCGAATATGTCGACGTCGCCCACGCCTTCTACGACAAGCGCGAATCCGGCTTCGTCAACGGCCTGCTGGATGCGGTGGCGAAAGACGCGCGGAAATAAAGCTCCGTTCGCCCTGAGCGAAGTCGAAGGGCGCGCCTGAGCGAAGTCGAAGGCATCTCGCTGCGCTCGATGTAGGGCTTCGACTTCGCTCAGCCCGAACGGTAGGGTATAGCCATGTCCGCCGAATCCCGCTTCCTCACCCTGCTGCGCCTGCTGGCCAACCACCCTGCCGCGCAGGGGTTGATGGATGATGTCGCGGTCCTGCCAATCGGCGACACCAACCTGATCCTCACCAGCGACACGATGGTGGAGGGGGTCCATTATCTCCCCACCGATCCGCCCGCCGACATTGGCTGGAAACTCGCCGCCGTGAACCTGTCCGACCTTGCGGCCAAGGGCGCGCGCCCGGTCGGTTGCCTGCTCAACTATGCGCTGTCGGGCGACGAAAGCTGGGACGCCGCCTTTCTCGACGGGCTGGGCGAGGCGCTCGACCGGCACGGCCTGCCATTGCTAGGCGGCGATACGGTGAAGATGCCCGACGCCGCGCCGCGCAGCTACAGCCTGACCGCGATCGGCGAGGCGGGCGGCCCCATCCCCACGCGATCGGGCGCGCAGCCGGGCGACATGCTCTATAGCACCGGCCCGGTGGGCGACGCTGGCATTGGCCTCTCCCTCGCCCGTGCCGATCCCACAGCGTCCGGCCCGCTGGTCGACGCCTATCGCCGCCCCCGGCCCCGCCTGTCCGAAGGCGCGCTGATCGCCCCGCTTGCCACCGCGATGATGGACCTGTCGGACGGGCTGCTGATCGACGCACAGCGCATGGCGCAGGCCAGCGGCGTCGCCATCACCATCGACCATATCCCGCTCTCCCCCGCGCTCGAAAGCGTGCGCGGGGCCAGTACCGCCGTCCAGATCGCCGCCGCTCAAGCGGGCGACGATTATGAACTGCTCTTCACCCTGCCGCGCGGCACCACGCCCCCGGTCCGGGCGATCCGCATTGGCCATGTCGGCACCGGCGCGGGCCTTACCCTGATGATCGACGGCGCAACCGTGCCATTACCGGCCATACTTGGCTGGGAACACGGATAGTCCCCCAACCCGCTTGACGCGCGCTGTCGGGCCTGTAGCTTCATCTCACCCTATTCTCAGCCCGGTTGGACCGCTTATGTGCGTGTGCCTGATGCTGATTGACGCGGTGCCAGATGCCGGACCCCACCCGTCCGGCCGCCCGCCGATGCGCCCTTCGTCCGCCCGTCATTCCCTGCGGAGCGGCCGATGAAAGTCATAATTGGGGGAGAGGAACATCTATGCCAATCGTCACCATCGCCATAGGGTGCGGCCTGCTGGCCGTGCTCTACGGCCTGTTCACCAGCCGCCAGGTGCTAAGCGCCCCTGCGGGCAACGCCACCATGCAATCCATAGCGGACGCCATTCAGGAAGGGGCCAAGGCCTATCTCGGCCGCCAATATACCACCATCGCCATTGTCGGCGCGGTCGTCGCGCTGCTGGTATTCTATTTTCTGGGGCTGACATCGGCGGTCGGATTCCTGATCGGCGCGATCCTGTCGGGCGCGGCGGGTTTTATCGGCATGAATATTTCGGTGCGCGCCAATGTCCGCACTGCCGAAGCCTGTCGCGGCACGCTGCAAAGCGGACTGACCGTCGCTTTCCGGGCGGGGGCTATTACGGGCATGCTTGTGGCAGGCCTGGCCCTGCTCGCGATCAGCCTGTTCTTCTGGTATCTGACCGGCCCGGCAGGCCATGCGCCTGACGACCGCCTCGTCATCGACAGCCTCGTCGCGCTGGCGTTCGGCGCATCGCTCATCTCCATCTTCGCGCGTCTTGGCGGCGGCATCTTCACCAAGGCCGCAGACGTCGGCGCGGATCTGGTGGGCAAGGTCGAGGCCGGCATACCGGAGGATGACCCACGCAACCCCGCCGTCATCGCGGACAATGTCGGCGACAATGTCGGCGACTGCGCGGGCATGGCCGCCGACCTGTTCGAAACCTATGTCGTCACCGTCGGCGCGACCATGGTGCTGATCGCGCTGCTGGTCGCGGGCGTCGACAACGCCTTCAAGATGAACCTGATGTCGCTCCCGCTGATCGTGGGCGGCGTGTGCATCATCACCTCCATCATCGGCACCTATTTCGTCCGGCTGGGGGCCAGCCAGTCGATCATGGGCGCGCTCTACAAGGGCTTCTGGGTCACAGCGATCCTCTCCATCCCCGCCATCTATTATGTCACCTGGCGCACGCTGGGCGATATGCACGCCGTGTTCGGCGCGGATCTGGACGGGGTCGGCGGCTATACCGGCATGGACCTGTTCTGGTCGATGATGGTCGGGCTGGCCGTGACCGGGCTGCTCGTGGTCATCACCGAATATTATACCGGCACCAATTATCGCCCGGTCCGTTCGATCGCCAAGGCTTCAGAGACCGGCCACGGCACCAACGTCATTCAGGGGCTGGCCGTCAGCCTGGAATCGACCGCGCTGCCCACGCTGGTGATCGTGGCGGGCATCATCGTCGCGCACCAGCTGGCGGGCCTCATCGGCATCGCCTTTGCCGCCACCGCCATGCTGGCTCTGGCCGGGATGGTCGTGGCACTCGACGCTTACGGCCCTGTCACCGACAATGCGGGCGGGATCGCCGAAATGGCGCATCTGGACGACAGCGTCCGGGTCAAGACCGACGCGCTCGACGCGGTCGGCAACACGACCAAGGCAGTGACGAAGGGCTATGCCATCGGCTCTGCGGGCCTTGCCGCGCTGGTGCTGTTTGGCGCCTATACGGAGGATCTGAAATTCTACAATTCGGCGCTGGGCCTCACCGCCCCGGTCGATTTCAGCCTCTCCAACCCCTATGTCATCGTCGGGCTGCTCTTGGGCGCATTGCTGCCCTATCTGTTCGGGGCGATGGGCATGACGGCCGTGGGTCGAGCGGCGGGTGACGTGGTAAAAGACGTCCGCGCACAATTTGCGGAAAATAAGGGCATTATGGACGGCACCAGCAAGCCCGACTATGCCCGCACGGTCGATCTGGTGACGAAGGCGGCGATCAAGGAAATGATCATCCCTTCGCTCCT
Organism: Sphingobium sp. FG58; assembly: GCF_057809055.1. Classification (NCBI taxonomy): domain Bacteria; kingdom Pseudomonadati; phylum Pseudomonadota; class Alphaproteobacteria; order Sphingomonadales; family Sphingobiaceae; genus Sphingobium; species Sphingobium sp. FG58. Next base: position 154,051 of record NZ_JBMDJF010000006.1, read on the forward strand.
GCCTGTCCTTGCGCCGATCATTGTCTATTTCGTCATCGCCGCCGTCGCGGGCGTCTCCAACGGCTTTGCCGCTCTTGGCGCGCTGCTGCTGGGCGTCATCGTATCGGGCCTGTTCGTCGCCATCTCCATGACCAGTGGCGGCGGCGCATGGGACAATGCGAAGAAATATATCGAGGATGGCAACCATGGCGGCAAGGGCAGCGAAGCCCATAAGGCCGCCGTTACCGGCGACACGGTGGGTGATCCCTACAAGGACACCGCCGGGCCAGCGGTCAACCCGATGATCAAGATCACCAACATCGTCGCGCTGCTGCTGCTGGCCGCGCTGGCGCATGGGGGAGTGTAGGCTCCACAACGGACTGAAACGATGACAAAAATATCGTGACGAAGCGCCAACCCCGCCCTATTTCCCAGGGCGGGGTTGATGGTTTTCTGGGGGATAGGAATGAAGGCAGTTTTTGCATGGTTTGTCGGCAGCGCCCTGCCTTTCGCCGCGCTGGCGCAAACCAATGCCACCGTTGCACCGGCCGCGCCTGCTCAACCCGCCTATACGCTCAAGGACTTCGCCGCCCTGCCGCTCATGGACGCACCGGCCTTGTCCCCCAACGGGTTGCACGTCGCCAGCCGCGTCGCGATCGACGGTGAACAGCGGCTTGTCATCGCCGACATTCATGAAGGCCCCGGCCGGATCCGCTCGATGGGATTGGGCGAAAACGACCTCAACTGGTGGCAATGGGTCAATGACGACTGGTTGATTGCTGGCGTAGGTGCTGAAAGCAATATGCAGGGGATGCCCTGGTATATCAGCCGCGTGGTCAGCGTAAAACGCGATGGCAGCAAGATGAACATGCTGGCAAAGAATGTCGCCGCGCAAAATGCCGACGATGTCATCTGGATCGCACGCGACGGCACGCCGCGCATCATGCTGTCATACCAAAGCTCGATATATTCCAACGATCCGGGTTTCTGGCCCAAGGTCGATGAAATCGACGTCAGCACCGGACGGATGCACAATGTCGTCGCGCCCAAGGCTTTTGTAGGCCGCTGGTTTACCGACGCCGCCGGAACGGTCCGCATGGGTGTGGGCTATAATGATTCAACGCGGACGGCGAAACTGCTCTATCGCCCGGACAGAAAATCGTCTTTCCGCACGATCGATCGCGCTGATCGCCGTCGTGACGAATCGCTTGTCTCGCCGCTGCTCTTTACCGCCGATCCGAACAAGGCGATTGCAGAGGATGATCGGGAAGGCACCGATGCTCTCTACGAACTGGACCTCGCCACGCTGGAACTGGGGAAGAAGATTTTTTCCGTTCCGGGCTTTGATATAGGCAGCATATCGGCCGACAGCAGCGGGATGGCGCTGGCCGGGGTCGGCTATACCGCAGACGCGCCATCGGTCCATTGGTTCGACGCCACGCTGGCCAAAATTCAGGCGGATCTGGACAAGGCTGTTCCTGATCGGCGCGCGCGTATCATATCGCTCAGCCGCGACCGGCAAAGGATGATCGTCCATGTCGGCTCTGCCGATCAGCCAGGTGCCTATTATTATTATGATACCAACGCTGGCGCGATGAGCCTCTTGTCCAAGGTCAGCGACCGGTTCAGCACGAAGGCACATCTCGGTCCGGTCAAGACCATTCGCTACAAGGCGCGCGATGGGCTGGAGATCGCTGCCGTCCTGACCCTCCCGGTCGGACCGGCAGTAAAGGATTTGCCGCTCATCCTGATGCCACATGGCGGCCCCTTCGCCCGCGACAGCGAGGATTGGGATTGGTGGGTGCAATTTCTGGCGTGGCGCGGCTATGCTGTGCTGCAACCCAATTATCGCGGGTCGTCGGGCTATGGCACCGCCTTTGCGGAAAAGGGTGAAGGGCAATGGGGCCTGGCCATGCAGGACGACCTGAACGATGCGGTCGACTGGGCGGTCAAACAAGGGATTGCCGACCCCAAGCGCGTCTGCATGGTGGGGGCGTCCTATGGCGGCTATGCAGCGATGCGCGCGGCCCAGCGTGACCCGGCGAAATATCGATGCGCCATCTCCTATGCTGGCGTATCGGACCTGGCGGCGATGATGCGCTATGACAGTCGCTTCCTCAACCATGGCACGCGCAAGGCCTGGCTGAAGGAACAGGCACCCGATTTCGTAGCGGTATCGCCGGTCCATTTCGCCGCACAATTTGCAACGCCGATCCTGCTGATGCACGGCAAGAAAGACCGTCGCGTTCAGGTCAACCAATCACGCGAGATGGCAGAAAAGCTGAAGGCCGCAGGCAAGGTCCAGGGACGCGACTATATCTATGTCGAACAACCGCTGGCCGATCATCATTTTTCCCGCGAGGCGGATCGGGTGGAATTTCTCGAACAGATGGACGCATTTCTCAAAGCCCATAATCCGACGTGACAGTCATTGGCAGCAGCGGCCATGTGGCGTCGGTTTTGATGGGCTTCGCGTTTTAGACTGTGATGACGTTACCCATCGTCTGTCTCACCCCCGCCGCTGCGCCGGGGGTCGCGCAAAGTTTCGCCTGAAATGTGCATATATCGATATGGGCGAAGTTTGCGAAGTTCCGCCCCCGCGCCTATAGCCCCGGCCATGACCGCCGAACCCTTTGCCAGACAGCTGGCCGCGCTGGAATCACGCGGCCGGTTGCGCCGCCTGATCCCCAGGTCGGGCCGTGATTTTGCCTCCAACGACTATCTGGGCCTGTCGGGCGATCCGATCATTGCGGGCGCTGTGGCCGACGCGATCGGGCGCGGCGTGCCGGTCGGGTCGGGCGGGTCGCGCCTGCTGCGCGGCAATGCGCCCGAACATGAAGGGCTGGAGGCGAAGGCCGCCGATTTCTTCCGCACCCAGGCCGCCCTGTTCGTCGCCAATGGCTATGTCGGCAACCTCGCTTTGTTCGCCACCCTGCCCCAGCGCGGCGACCTGATCGTCGCCGATGAACTGATCCACGCCAGCGCCCATGACGGCATCCGCATGAGCAAGGCCGCCGCCGTGTTCGCCCGCCACAACGACGTGCAGAGCTTTGCCGATCTGATCGCCGCTTTCCGCGCCGAAGGGGGCAAGGGCCGCATCTGGATCGCGGTCGAAACCCTCTATTCGATGGACGGCGACATCGCCCCGCTCACCGATCTCGCCAAGTTGGCGGCCAAACATGGCGGGATGCTGATCCTGGACGAAGCCCATGGCACCGGCGTGTTCGGTCCGGGCGGACGTGGCCTGTCTGCGGGGCTAGATGGGCTGCACAATGTCATCACCCTGCACACCTGCGGCAAGGCGATGGGGGTCGAAGGCGCGCTGATCTGCGGCCAGCGCATCCATGTCGACTATCTCATCAACCGCGCCCGCGCCTTCATCTTTTCCACCGCGCCATCGCCGCTGATGGCGGTCGCCGTCTCCGCCGCGCTCGACCGGATCGAGGAAGCGGGCGACCTGCGCGACCGGCTGACGACCCTGCGGCAGGACGCGGCCGAATCCATCTGCGGCCCGCTCGGTCTGCCCGCCCCGCGCAGCCAGATCGTGCCAGTGATCCTGGGTGGCGACGCCCGCACCATGGCCGCCGCCGCCGCCCTGCAGGAAGCTGGCTTCGACGTGCGCGGTATCCGCCCACCGACCGTCCCGCCCGGCACCAGCCGGTTGCGTATCTCGCTGACGCTGAACGTCAGCCGCGCCGACATCGCCGCGCTGGGCCGCGAGCTTGTGCGGATCGTCAAATGACCATCCTCGTCGTCACCGGCACCGACACCGGCATCGGCAAGACCGTGTTCGCCGCTGGCCTGGCCGCGACGCTGGGCGCCCATTACTGGAAGCCGATCCAGGCGGGCATCGATCCTGACGGTGACAAGGAGGAGGTCGCCCGCCTTTCCGACCTGCCCGCCAGCCATATCCTGCCCGAAGCCTATCGCCTGACCACCCCCGCCTCCCCCCATCTCGCCGCGCGGATCGACGGGGTGGAGATCAGCCTCGACCGGCTGGCGCTGCCGCAAGTGGATGGTCCGCTAGTCGTGGAGGGCGCTGGCGGCGTGCTGGTGCCGGTCAGCGAAGCGCTACTGATGGCCGACCTGTTCGCTTATTGGGGCCAGCCGGTTATCCTGTGCGCCCGCACCACACTTGGCACGATCAACCACAGCCTGCTCAGCATCGAAGCCCTGCGCGCCCGCAACGTGCCAGTCGCGGGCATAGCCTTCATCGGCGAGCGCCATGAAGAGAATGAACGGATCATCCCGCAGCTGGCGAAAGTCCCCAGCCTAGGCCGCCTGCCACTGCTCGATCCGCTTGATCCCGCCACGCTGGCCACTGCCTTCGCCACGCATATCCGGCTTTCCGATCCTTTCAACGGCTGATAATATTCGACCAACGACATGGACAGGATTGTTGGACAGGCGTTCAACTCCCCGTCATGCCGGGCGCGCTCCACCGCGCCCACTCAAGCAAGGGATGCTTTGATGAACCACCTCCTCCTGCGCGCCGCCGCCTCCGCCCTGGCGCTGACCGCCGCCATCGCGCACGCGCAACAGCCTGCCACGCCAACCGCTACCGCCCCCGCCAAGCCAACCTATGGCAGCTATGGCTTCGACGCCGCGGGCATGGACCCGTCGGTGAAGGTCGGCGATGATTTCTACCTCCACGCCAACGGCACATGGGCGAAAAACACGCCGATCCCCGCCGACAAGTCCAACTATGGCGCGTTCAATACGCTGGACGAACTGTCACGCACCCGCACCCGCGCGATCCTGGACGCGGCCAAGGGCGACGCCAACAGCAAGATCGGCGCGGCCTATGCCAGCTATCTCGATACCGCCGCGGTCGAGGCGAAGGGGCTGGCCCCGATCAAGCCATGGCTCACCGAGATCAAGGGCGTGAAGGACAAGGGCGGTTACGCGCTCGTCGCCGCCAAGGCCGCACGCAGCGGGATCAGCGGCCCGTTCCGCTTCTATGTCGGGCAGGATGATAAAGACCCCGAAACCTACATCCTCTCGATGAGCCAGAGTGGCCTGGGCCTCCCCGACCGCGACTTTTATCTCGACCAGAAGCCCGAAATGGCCAAGATCCGCGCCGCCTATGTCGCGCATCTGGAGACGATGCTGACGCTGGCGGGCGAAGCTGACGCCAAGGCGCGCGCCGCAGCACTGATGGCGTTCGAAACGGAAATCGCCAAAGTCCACTGGACCCAGATCGACAGCCGCGACGCGGACAAGACCTATAACAAGCTGACGCTCACCGCGCTGCAAAAGGCCGCGCCCGGCTTCGACTTCGCCGCCTATTTCAAGGCCAATGGCCTGACCCCGACCGATCTGCTCGTCGCCCAGCCTTCGGCGATCACCGGGGAAGCCGCCCTGATCGCCAAGGCACCGATCGGCGTACTGAAGGACGCCCTGTTGCTGCGCAGCCTGCACGCCTACGCCGACAAGCTGCCCGACAGCGTCGCCAACGCCGACTTCGCCTTTTACGGCACCACCTTGTCCGGCACGCCGGAGCGCGAGGCGCGCTGGAAGCGCGGCGTCGATTTCCTCAAGGACTCGCTCGGCGAAGAGGTCGGCAAGGCCTATGTCGCGCAATATTTCCCGCCAGAGACCAAGGCGGCGATGGACGTTCTGGTCAAGAATGTGATCGCCGCCATGGGCCGCCGCATCGACGGCCTGCCGTGGATGAGCGACACCGCCAAGGCGCGCGCCCACAAGAAGCTGGCCGCCTTCACCCCCAAGATCGGCTATCCCGACAAGTGGCGCGACTATGCAGGCCTGACCATCCAGCGCGACGATCTGCTGGGCAATGCGATGCGCGCCAGCCAGTTTGATTTCGACTATAATATCGGCAAGCTGGGCAAACCCATCTATCGCTGGGAATGGGGCATGACCCCGATGGAGATCAACGCTTACGCTAATTTCGGCATGGTCGAGATCGTCTTTCCCGCCGCGATCCTGCAACCGCCCTTCTTTGATCCCCATGCCGATCCGGCGGTCAATTATGGCGGCATCGGCGCGGTGATCGGCCATGAACTGAGCCATCATTTCGACGATCAGGGCGCGAAATATGACGAGACCGGCAAGCTCAACCAATGGTGGACCGATGCCGACGTCGCCAATTTCAAGGGACTGACCGACAAGTTGGTCAAGCAATATGACGCCTATGAACCCTTCCCCGGCGCGCATGTGAAGGGTGCGTTCACGCTAGGCGAGAATATCGGCGACCTGGGTGGCCTCGCGGTGGCGCTCGACGCCTATCATGCCTCGCTGGGCGGCAAGCCCGCGCCGGTGATCGACGGCATGACCGGCGACCAGCGCTTTTTCCTGGGCTGGGCGCAGGTATGGCGGCGCAATTATCGCGAGGCGAACCTGCGCCAGCGGCTGGTCACCGATCCGCACGCCCCGTCACAATATCGCGCCGACATCGTGCGCAATTTCGACGCCTGGTATGATGCCTTCAAACCCGCGCCCGACGGCAAGCTGAGCCTGAAACCAGACGAGCGGGTCAAGATCTGGTAAGGAGACAAGACGGGGCGCGTTATCCAACGCGCCCCGTGCCTTAAAGCGCCGCGCTGTTCGCGATCTGGCGGAAGGCGGTGAGGTCACGCGCGAAATAATAAAGCGCAGGCGCTTCATAGGTGGTCATGTAGAGCAGCCTGCCAATCATCGCCGCGCGCGCTTCGCCCAGCCGCCGGACTTCGCTGTCAGGCCGCGTATAGCTGTAGGTGAAGCGCACCCCTGCCGCGCCCGCAAAGCGCGCCGGTTCGACACTGTCGATGCTCATCAGCGGCGTGTTGAGTGCGATCCGGTAGCTGCTTTCCAACAGCGCCGGGATGTCGGTGATCAGCATCGTTCCCGACACTTTGGGCAGCGGTCGGTTGCGCTTGTCCACCTCGCGAAACAGCGTGCGGCCGTCGGGAATGCCGCCGTAGAAGGTAATCTCATTCAAACCGTCGCCATCCAGCGTCCAGCTTTCCGAATTACGCCCCGGCCGCGCGCCCAGCTTGTTCCATTCGCTCGCGGGCGTCACGGCCAGCGCCGATTTCGCCACGAGAATCTTGGCTCCTGGCGCGATCAGGCTGTTACCCGCCTGAACCGGCGACGCCGCCACCAGCAGCGCGACCGTCGCGCCCATCATCCTGATCATCCCCATCCCCTTCATTGTCCGACCAGCGCCCCGATCATCGCAGCATCGGGCGCACCCGGCTTGGCGTCGAGATAGCGCCGCAATGCCGCCTTGCCCGCGTCCAGCTGCTGGCTCCGCAGCAGCGACAGGCCCAACCCGCGCTGCGCTTCCGCCCCGGTAAAACCTCCGTCGATCGCCTGCTGATAAAATTGCGCCGCGCTTACCAGATCACGCGGATTGCCCCGCTGGCGATAGAGTTCGGCACGGGCATAGAGCAGGTCCGGCGTCCAGCCATCCGCCGCCAGTTGCCCCAGCAGATAATCGGTGCCGCCAAAATCGTTGAGCTTGATCTGGTCGGTCAGAAAATCCCCGATGAACGGAGCCAGCGCCGCGCGGTAGGCCGCAGCGCCCGGATCACCGGGATCATTCGCCTTGGCTGCCGCGTCGCGCAAATAGGTGGCGCGGGTCAGTTCGGTCGGGTGGCTGGCGAAGAAACCGGCGCTGTAGCGATGCGCCTTGACCTTGCGCTTGCGCCCGGCGGCGGTCGCGTCCGCCTCCGCCATCAGCCGCTCCCAGACCGGCGCAGCGCTGGCGGCGGGGTAAGGTGACTGCGCCAGATAGGCAAGGCCAAGCAGGTCGGCTTCGGTTTCCTGCCCGCGACTGAATGAATAAAAACCACCGATCGCGCTGGTCGCCATCGACGAATAGAGCGTGGCTGACAGCAAGGCCGTCCAGGTCAACAAATCACCCAGCCCCCGCGCCCGCTTGAACCCTTCCAGCGTATGGCGTTGCTCGAAATGCCCAAATTCATGGCCCAGCACCGCGCCCAGTTCCGCCTCATTGCGCACACGCAGCAACAGGCCGGACCAGACCGTCATCATCCCGTTGGGATACATGGTGGCGTTGAAGATGGGCAGACGCTGGATATAGAGCCGGGTCGACTGGCAGCGATCCTGACCCACCGTCCGGCACAATATCCCCCGCACATAGGCGTTGAGCGCCGGGTCGCGCAGGACGAAGGGCGAATCGCGCATCTGCCGTTCGGCTTCATCCGCCTGCATCCACATGCCGCGCTCATCCACGCCGGTCGGTTCATAGGCGGGCGTATAGGGCGGAAGTGGCGCAGCGGCGGTCAGCGCAAAAGCTATTCCCGACAGGACAGCAAGCCGCTTCATTGCCCTGCCGCTGACGCGACGGGTCGCCCCGGAAAGCCCTCGAACAACTGCGCGACCCGTTTTTGCGCGCCTTCTTCGGTCCGCACGTCACCGCCCATTTGCAGGTCCGCATTGAGCCACACCAGGTCGCCGGTCCTGATATCGACCAGTCCGGCGAAACCCTTATGCACGCCCGATGTTATGCCAACGCCGCCCAAGGCCGCCAGCAGTTGCACAGCTTTCCGGCCAGCCGATCCAAACTGATCGTCTGTCGTCACGAACAATGCATAGTCGGCCCCCTTCAGCCCCGGCAGGCTGGCAACGCCCGGTCCCAGCGTCCAGCTGAACTGGCCCTTGCGCTTCTTGGTCGGCAGGCGGTTGCCGGGGAAGAACTGATAGACGATCACGCTGTCCGCCAGCGTCGTGAACAGCGCCTGATATTCAGCCAGCGCGCTGGCGTCCGCGCCGACAGGCTCGACCAGATCGACGACGCTGTTGCCCAACTGCCCCTGCACCGACCCGATCGCACGGCCCAGCATATCGCGCGCCTGAAGCGTCCAGTCCGCGTTTGGTTCGAACAGGCCGCCGGTCGATTGTTCGCCGACCCGGATCGACGGACGCATCAGCACGATCCGTGCCGTGCCGGGGGTCAGGGTAAAGCCGGGCTTGTTGCCTGTCTTTTCCTGCGCCGCTGTCGGCAAGGCAGTCGTCAGCAACGCGACCGCCACCAAGCTCTTGAAAAATCCCCGCATATGCCCCCCGGCTTGACTCCCCTTGGCGGAATCATGGCGGTTTCAGCCTTACCTTGTCAATTGCCGCCAACCCGATAAAGCCGCCTCATGACCTCCCCCGTCTGGCATCCCTTCACCCAGCATGGCCTGAACGAGCCGATCCCCCATGTCGTGCGCGCCGATGGGGCATTGCTGCATCTGGCCGATGGCAGCACATTGATCGACGGGATTTCAAGCTGGTGGGTGACGACGCATGGCCATTGCCATCCGCGCATCGCCGCCGCCATTGCGCAGCAGGCGGGCCAGCTCGATCAGCTGATCTTTGCCGGTTACACCCATGACCCAGCCGAAACGGTGGCGCGTGGGCTGATCGACATCGCACCCCATGCGCCCGGTTGCGACCCGCTTGCCCACGTCTTTTTCTCCGACAGCGGATCGACGGCGGTAGAGGTCGCGCTCAAAATGGCGCTAGGTTACTGGCATAATCTGGCGCTGGACGGACTGGCAGAAGCGCGCAGCCGCATCCTGGTGCTGGAACATGGCTATCATGGCGACACGATCGGCACGATGTCGGTGGGCGAGCGTGGCGTTTATAATGCCGCCTGGACGCCGCTTTTGTTCGATGTCGGCACCATCCCCTTTCCTGCGCCGGGGTGCGAACAGGCCTGCCTTGATGCGCTGGACGCCGCCTGCCGCGACAAGCCCGCCGCCTTCATCGTCGAGCCGCTGATATTGGGCGCGGGCGGGATGCTGCTCTACCCCCCGCATGTCCTGCGCGAGATGGCGGCGATCTGCCGTCGCCAGGACGTACTGTTCATCGCCGATGAAGTGATGACCGGCTGGGGCCGCACCGGCACGCTGTTCGCCTGCGAGCAGGCAGGCGTGGTGCCGGACATCATGGCCGTAGCCAAGGGCATTACCGGCGGCGCTATCCCGCTCGCCGCGACGCTGGCGACGGCGCGGATTTTCGAGGCGCACCGGTCGACCGACCGCGCCCGGCTCTTCTATCATTCGTCCAGCTACACCGCCAACGCCATCGCCTGCGCTGCTGCCGTCGCCAATCTCGCCATCTGGCGCGAGGAGGATGTGCGCGGGCGAATCGCCGCACTTGCCGATGGAATTGCCACGCGACTCGCAACCCTCGCGCAGCACCCCGCCTTCGCCCATCCCCGCCAATTGGGCACGATCGCGGCGATCGACATCGTCACGGCCGACGCTGGCTATCTGTCCGATCTTGCGCCACGGCTGCGCGCTTTCTTCCTGCAACATGGCCTCTTGCTGCGGCCGTTGGGCAACACCATCTATCTGATGCCGCCCTATTGCATCGACGCGCAGCAGCTTGATTGCGTCTTTGCCGCGCTCGTCGCAGCGGGCGATCATTTCAGCGCATGAAGCCGCCTTTCATTTTGGATGAATTGGCGCTATGGCGGCGCGATTTTTTGAATTCGGGATATTATGGCCAAAGAAGAACTGCTTGAAATGCGCGGACAGGTTGTGGAGCTTCTCCCCAACGCCATGTTTCGCGTCCGGCTTGAGAATGATCATGAGATCCTCGGCCATACCGCTGGTAAAATGCGCAAGAATCGCATCCGCGTCCTCGTGGGGGACGAGGTGCTGGTCGAACTGACGCCCTACGACCTGACCAAGGGTCGGATCACCTACCGCTTCAAATAAGCCAACGGGTGTCAGGCCCGATGCGGCTCATTCTTGCTTCCGCTTCCCCCCGGCGCCTGGCGCTGCTGGGGCAGATCGGCGTTGCGCCCGATACCGTGGACCCGGCCGATTGCGACGAAACCCCGCGCAAGGGCGAATTGCCCTCCGTCTATGCCGCGCGGGTCGCGGCGGACAAGGCGGCGATTGTCGCCGCGCGCCATCCGGGCGCACTGATCCTGTCGGGCGACACCGTCGTTGCGGCGGGTCGGCGCATATTGCCCAAGGCGGAGACGGAGGAGGAGGCACGCACCTGCCTCACTTTGCTGTCGGGGCGGCGGCATCGCGTGCTGAGCGCGATCACGTTGATCGACGCCGCAGGCAAGGCGCGGCATCGCCTGTCCACCAACATCGTCACCTTCAAGCCGCTGGAGCGCAGCGAGATCGACCGCTATATTGCCAGCGACGAATGGCGGGGCAAGGCGGGCGGCTATGCCATACAGGGGCGGGCCGCTGGCCTGATCCGCGCGATCCAAGGCAGCCACAGCGCGATCATGGGCCTGCCGCTTTATGAAACCCGCACGCTGTTGAAGGCGGCGGGCTATACAATCGATTAGGAACTGACATGGCCGAATGGCTTTACGAAGAAGGCATTGGCGAAGCCCGCGCCGCGCTGGTGGAAAAGGGCCGCCTGGTCGAGGCGCTGATCGAGCGCGAGACCGGTGGCGTGCGCGCAGGAGCCGTTGCGCAGGGTCGCCTGACCCAGACGCTGATCCCCAAAAAGCGCGGCGTCGTGCGGCTGATCAGCCAGGAAGAAGTGCTGATTGAGCCGCTGCCGCCGCGCACGTCCGAAGGATCGACCGTGCTGGTCGAAATATTGCGCGAAGCAATCCCCGAAGAGGGCCGCCCCAAACGCGCCAAGGGCCGCATCGCCCAGCCCGGCAGCAAGCCCCATGCCGGGCCAAGCCTGCTGCAACGGCTGCGCGCCACCGGCACCCCGGTCGTCCCCTGCCCCGCGCATGAGGAGGACCGGCTGGAGGCGGTCGGCTGGACCGAGTTGATGGAAGAGGCGATCAGCGGCGATGTTGGCACCGAAGCCGCCGCCCTGCGCCTCTATGTGACCCCGGCCATGCTGCTGATCGACGTCGACGGATCGCTACCGCCGGCCCAGCTTGGTCCCAAGGGTGCCAAGATCGCGGCGCAGACGATTCGTCGCATGGGGCTGTCGGGGTCGATCGGCATCGACCTGCCGACCATGAACAACAAGGATGAGCGGATGATCGCGGCGGCGCAGATCGACAAATATCTGCCGCTTCCCTTCGAGCGCACTGCGGTCAACGGCTTCGGCTTCCTCCAGATCATCCGCAAGCGCGAGCGGGCCAACCTCATCGAATTGCTGCGCGCCGATCCGGTCGAAACGGCAGCGCTGGCGCTGCTGCGCCGGGCGGAGCGGCACGGCAATGGCGGCCCGGCGACGCTGACGGCCGCACCGGCGATCATCGACCTGCTCTATCGCAAGAGTGACTGGATCGAACAACTGGCCAAGCGGCGCGGCGGCGCGATCACCCTGACGGCCGATGCGACGCTGGCGCTGGGGGCGGGCCATGTCGCCTAAAGCCGCCGCCTGCCCGGTCTGTCGCCAGCCCGCAAAGCCGGAAACCCGCCCCTTTTGCAGCCCCGCCTGCCGCGACCGCGACCTGTTGCAATGGCTGGGCGAGGGCTATCGCGTACCCGGTCCGCCAGCGGAAGAAGGGATGCAAAAAAGCAGCGATTATGGGCTAGACAGCGACGCGGATTGACGACTATAGGCACGCTTCCATCGGGCGGAGCCATCCGCAGTTGGCTGTGCCTGGATAGCTCAGTTGGTAGAGCAAGCGATTGAAAATCGCTGTGTCGGCGGTTCGAATCCGTCTCCGGGCACCATTTTTTCCTCATCCTGATCATGTCACCCACAGTCAATCTGGCAGCGGGCGATTGCGCTGATCGTGCGGCAGCTTTAGCCTTTGGGGCTTCACCCCTCTCTGCCGCGAGTGTTCGTCTGTCGATGCGTCTGTTTGCCCGTTGCCTTGCCATCCTGTCAGCCCTGCTTTCGTCCAGCTTTGCCCATGCGGCGCCTGCGAACCGACCGACGCCCGGCTATATCCGGGTGGCGATCGAAACGTCGGTGGGGACGATCATCGTGGCGCTCGACACCAGGCGCGCGCCGCGGACGTCGGCCAATTTCCTGACCTATGTGGACGACGGGCGGTTCGACGGTGTGACCTTCTATCGCGCGGCGCGGCGCAGGAGCGATCCGAAACAAGGGCTGATCCAGGGTGGGATCGATATGGATGTGCGGCGATCGCTGCCGCCCGTCGTGCATGAGCCGACCAGCCAGACCGGCATCCGCCATCTCGACGCCACCCTCTCGATGGCGCGACCCAACCGGACCAATTCGGCGATGGGCAATTTCTTTATCACCATTGGCGCGACCCCGACGATGGACGCGCGTGAGGGGTCCATCGGCTATGCCGCTTTCGGCCATGTCGTGGGCGGGATGGCGGTCGTGAAAAAGATATTGGCGGTGCCGACCTGTTGCGGAACGGGTCCGATGCGAGGACAGATGATCGTCAAACCTGTCCAGATCCTGCGGGCGCGGCGGATGGATGGGACGGCAAAACCGACGCGCGGGGTCAAGCCATGGTTGATCGGGTTGAAAAGGCCGACAGTGAGATAGACATAGGTAACGCAATATTGCGCAGGAGGTCGGGATGGCGGGGCGGATCAGGATCGGCATTGGCGGCTGGGTATTTGAGCCCTGGCGCGGGACTTTCTATCCGGCCGGGCTGCGGCAGAAGGATGAACTGGCCTATGTCGGGCAACATCTGACCGCGACCGAGATCAACGCGACCTATTATAGCACGCAGAAACCGGCGACTTTTGCGGGTTGGGCGAAGGCGGTGCCGGACGGTTTCCAGTTTGCGGTCAAGGCGTCACGCTATTGCACCAATCGCAGGGTGCTGGGGGAAGCTGGCGAGTCGGTCGCCAAGTTTGTCGGACAGGGGATCGCCGAGTTGGGCGACCGGCTGGGGCCGATCTTGTGGCAATTCATGCCGACCAAGGCATTTGATCCCGACGATTTCGGTGCGTTCCTGAAGCTGTTGCCGGCCAGTGTCGATGGCGTGCCGCTGCGCCACGCGCTGGAGGTGCGGCACGCCAGTTTCGACGATCCCGTCTTTCTGGCGATGGCGCGGGAGGCTGGTGCCGCGGTGGTGCTGGCCGATCATGACACCTATCCCGCAATTCAGGGCGCGGACGTCGGGTTTTCCTACATGCGGCTGATGCAGGCGCAGGAGGAAGAGGCGACCGGCTATGGCGCGACGGCGCTGGCGGACTGGGCGGCACGGCTGCGGACGCAGGCGGCGGCGGGCGATGCCTATGCCTTCTTCATCAGTGGCGCGAAGGTGCGCAACCCAGCCGCGGCGCTGGCATTGAGTGCGGCAATATAATCACAGTCTGTTGCATTTGTTGCAATCGGTGCGCCGCGCTTTGCGATTGTTACAATAGCATGACGGGCGCATAGGCCCGGTCCGCCCGACTTGGGCGGCAATGAATGACCATATTGGAGTTATATATGCGACAGGCTTTTCAGGGCGCTGCGCTGGTGGTTGCGGTCGGCGTGCAGATGCTGACCTTCTATTCGGTGCTTTACGCCTGAGCGCAATCCGCGCTCATCTCTACGCCGACTCGTCGGGATATTAAAAAGCCGCCCATGGCCTATGCCGGGGCGGCTCTTTTATTATAAGCTGACTTTGGACGATCTTGCCGTCGGTTTACCCTTCCGCGAGCCAGCCTGCGAGCAGATAGGCCACAACGCCGACCGGGCCGAGTGCGCACAGCGTCAGCAGGACGGTGGCGACGCGGATCAGAGTGACGTCCAGTCCGGTGCGGTTGGACAAGCCCGCGCACACGCCCATGATCTTGCCGTGGCGACGGTCGAGGGTGAAGCTGTTGTTCATGAGTCTGGCCTTCTGATTTTGGGATTTTGGGGAAAAGTGCGGGTCGATCAGGCGATCGGCAGGACCGGCACCGCGGCACCGACGAACAGGCTGGCGACGATGAACGCGCCGACAAGAGCGACGGCGGCACTGTGGAACTTGGCGATGGACATGGTAGAAACTCCCTGATTTTTGGCTGGCCGGGCGATCCGGCCTTGATGCCCAACAGGATTGCAGGAGCCATGCCAGTTTTGCTTTTCCGCAGAAATTCGCGACTTTCAGCGGCGAAAGAGCGAAACATGCGTGTGGAAGTTTCTGCGTGTTGGGAAAATTCACCGTTTATCGGGATAATTTCCAAGGGTGCAGCATGAGTGGCGCTTTGCTGTTCGTCTATGGCACATTGCGGGCCGGTTTCGATGGGTCGATGGCGCGATGGCTGCGCGGCGTGGCGCCTGTCTTGGGACGGGCGACGGCGCGCGGTGCGCTGTATCGGGTCGATGCTTATCCGGGCTTCGTGCCGGGTGATGAAGGGGTAGTGACGGGCGATCTGTTTGCCCTAGCCGATCCGGCTACATTGCTGGCGCGGCTGGACGAATATGAGGAATGCGCCGCATATTTCCCGGAGCCGCATGAATATCGGCGCGCAATGGTGACGGTGCTGGGGGCCGACGGACCGGTCGAGGCCTGGACCTATATCTATGCGCGCGATGTGGCAGAGTTGAAGCGGATTGAGGGTGGGGATTTTTTTGGTGAGTGAATGGCCTTGGAGGCAAACTACCCCGTTCGTCGTTCGTCCTGAGTAGCCATTGAGCGAAGTCGAAATGGCGTATCGAAGGATCACACGCAGCGCATAATGCTTCGATACGGGCCTTCGGTTTCGCTCAGTCCCTACTCAGCACGAACGGCGTTTTTTTATTTCTGCTTCATCGCCTGGACCGCCGCCAGCGTGGTTTTGACATGTTCGGCGTAATTCATTTCCGAATGGACGAAGGCGATGCGCCCGGACGGGGCGATGACGTAGGAGGTGCGGTCGGTCATGCCGGGGCGCATCTTGAGCGCGACGTCATAGCCCGATACGATGCCCGGCCCGGCGGAGGCGACGGCGAATTTGCCCGCACATTCCTTGGTCGAGAAGGCGACCAGATCATCGACCGGGTCGGCCGACATGCCGATGACGGTTGCGCCAGCCGCCTTGAACTTGTCGATATTGTCGGCAAATTCGCGCGCTTCGGCCGAGCAGCCGGGCGTAAACGCCTTGGGGAAGAAATAGAGGACGACCGGGCCGCGCTTCAACTGATGCGACAGGGTCAGGGTGAAGGTCTTTCCCGCCTGCGCCCCGCGCGTGGTGAAATCGGGCGCCTTGGCACCAATGGCAAGGGCGGCCATAGCCCCGCTCGATCCCAGCAAGGTGGCAGCGGCGGCGAGCAACAGGGAGAGACGCTTCATCATCAGGCTCCTTAAAATCACGGTCAGGCGGCGGGCGCGGGCGGCTCCCACAATTCGATGGCATTGCCTTCGGGATCATGAATACGGGCAAAACGTCCGATATCGGGATGATCCCATTCGGGATTAGTGATGACGGCAATGTCGGCGTTCCGCAAGCCGGTCAGATGGGAATCGAGGTCGGACACGCGCAGATTGATCATGAACGCCTTGTCCGCGGCAAAATAGTCGCTGTCGGCCTTGAACGCGGAAAATACCATCGGCCCGCCCAATGTCCGCCAGGTCCATTCGTCGGGCTTGGCGTCGGGATCGGACACGCAACCCGCGCCAACGCCCAGATGGGTGCGATACCATGCGTTCAGCGCGTCGGGATCACGCGCGCGAAAAAATAATCCGCCCATTCCCAGCACCGACATGACATGCTCTCCCTCTTTCACATCGGCGGAGAGAATAGCATGGCGACGACAGTCGGTCACGATCAGGGACAGGAACCGCGGGACAGCTCGCCGGTTCTGTTATGATGCGCCATGCCCTTGCCCTGCTACCGCTGATCGCCCTTGCCGCCTGCGACAAGCCTGCCGAAAAGCCGGAGGTGCAGCCCGGCGTGGTGACGAATATCAGTGACCGGACGGAGCGCGCGCCGGATGTGCCGCCACCAGTCAACGCCACGGTGCCAACGGGGTCGCCCGTACCGGCTGTGCGGGCATCCGGTCTGATCCCTGCTGCCTTGCAGGGTCGCTGGACCGGCGTGACAGACAAGTGCAGTGACCGGATGGCCGATCTGGAGCTGAATATCCTGCCGGACCAGTTGGTCTTTCATGAAAGCGTTGGCACGGTCGAGGCGGTGACGCCGGGGGATGATGGCCAATTGTCGGTCAAGGCCGCCTTCACTGGCGAGGGCCAAAGCTGGACGCGCACGCTGGCGCTGCGCCCCGCGGCCGATGGCGCGACGCTGACGATTATCAATGATGGGACGGCAGTGACGCGCAAGCGCTGCTAAACGCTTTCCCGCGCGCGCCGACCCGGCTACAGCCGGGCGATGATCGGCCGCCTGACCTTGAGCGATTTCCGCAATCATGCGGATGCGCTGATCGTACCCGATCATGGTTTCATCCTGCTGACCGGCGATAATGGCGCGGGCAAGACCAATATATTGGAGGCGGTGTCGATGCTGGCGCCCGGACGGGGGCTACGCGGCGCGGCGTTGCGGGCGATGGCGCGGCAGGACGGACCGGGCGGTTTTGGCATTGCGGCGGAGGTGGATGGCGCGGTGCTCGGCACCGGGGTTGCCGCCGCTACGCCCGATCGGCGGCAGGTGCGGATCGGCGGGGTGGCATCGTCCGCCAATGCGCTGGCCGACCATCTGTCGATCGTCTGGCTGACCCCGGCGATGGACCGGCTGTTTCTCGACAGCCCCGGCGGGCGGCGGCGCTTTCTGGATCGGCTGACGCTGGCGCTGCACCCGGCCCATGCCGCGCACAGCGCGCGTTATGATGCAGCGATGCGCGCGCGCAACCGGCTGCTGTCCGATCCGCGCCGGGCCGATCCGGCGTGGCTATCCGCGCTGGAAGCGCAGATGGGCGAACATGGCGCGGCGCTGGTGGCGGCGCGCAGCGATCTGGTCGCGCGGCTGAACCTGGCGCTGGCGGGGCAGTCTGACGCGCCCTTTGCCCGACCGCTGGTAACGATAGAAAGCGAGGAGGATGACAGCGATTTGCCGCTTGCCGAGCGGCTCGGGCGGGAAAGACGGCGCGATGCAGCGGCGGGGCGCACCTTGTCCGGGCCGCACCGGCATGACCTGTCGGTGATCCACATTGCCAAGAACCAGCCCGCCGCGCTCTGTTCGACTGGCGAGCAGAAGGCGCTGCTGCTCTCGATCCTGCTGGCTCACGCTGCACTGGTGGCCGAGCATCGCGGCCAGCCGCCGGTGTTGTTGCTCGACGAAGTGGCGGCGCATCTTGACCCGTCGCGACGGGCCGCCCTGTTCGACCGATTGGGGGAAACAGGCGGGCAAGTGTGGATGACCGGAACAGAATCCAGTCTTTTCAACGAATTATCGTCGGCCACTCGACTGACGGTAACGGGTGGCCACGTTTTTCGTTCCGCGACATAACCCGCCCCCGCAACGACTCGTCGCCCGGCGCTTTTCAACCCGCCGTTGGTCTGCCCTAAAGCCTCTCAACGGGGCAAAAGCCTGAAACAAGGTCGGGGTCGCATTCGCATGATCAGTGGTTTTCAACGGCTTATCGCCGCTGCTCTTTGTGCGCTATCCTTCCTGATCGTTTCGCCTGCGACCGCAGGCGTGCTGCAATGCGCACCCTTCGCCCGTCAAGTGTCCGGCATCCAGCTGCACGGCAACGCCAACACCTGGTGGAACCAGGCGCAGGGCCGCTATGATCGCGGCCATGAACCGCGCGTCGGCGCTGTCCTATCCTTCGCCTCCAGCCGCGCCATGCCGGTCGGCCATGTCGCCATGGTCAGCAAGGTGGTTAGCCAGCGCGAAGTGCTGCTGACCCATGCCAACTGGTCCTATCGCGGCGGCATTGAGCGCAATGTCCGCGCCGTCGACGTGTCGGCTAACAACGACTGGTCCGACGTGCGCGTATGGTATGGCCCGATCGGCAATCTGGGGCTGCGCTCCAACCCGGCCAACGGCTTCATCTATGCCGACCAGCCCAAGACCATCGACCAGCCGGTCCAGGTCGCCATGGCCGATGCCAGCGTAACCGGCGCTGCCCGTTCGGCTTTCTAAACGGCTTAACCGCTTCATAACAGGTCAGGAACTAGGATCGATCCCGGTGGGGCGATTCTCAGGGTTTCGAGATCGCATATGGTTCGACAGTTTCGCTGGGCGGCGGTGTGCCTGCTGTCCGGTCTGAGCGCTGCACCCCTATGGGGTGCGACGGCGCTGCAATGCGTCCCCTATGCGCGCATCGTGTCGGGGGTAGAGATTCGCGGCGATGCGCTGACCTGGTGGGACCAGGCGGCGGCGCACTATAAGCGCGGGCAAAAGCCGAAAAAGGGCGCGGTGCTGGCCTTTCGTCCGGCTGGACCCATGACATTAGGGCATGTCGCGGTGGTCAGTCGCGTGCTGGATGACCGGCGCGTGCTGATCCGCCATGCCAACTGGTCGGTGCCGGGCGCGATCGAGGAAGATGTGCTGGCGATCGACGTGTCGGATGCGGGCGACTGGAGCCAGGTGCGGGTGTGGCATAGCCCCACGGGGCAGATGGGCGCGCGCACCAACCCGACCTTCGGCTTCATTTATCCGGCCAAGGCGAAGCTGCATGACTTCACGCCCGACCCCGCCTTGGGCAGCAGCGTGCGCTTTGCCCGTGTCGATCGCGATCAATGGGACGAGGTGCAAGTGCCCGCCGCGATGGCGACGCGACGTGCCGCGCCGCAAATGGCGCAGGTCAAGGCGAACGGACGCAAGCCCGCGCCACGGCTGGAGGCCGATCCCTTCATCGTCGAATATGCCGACAATGCCCCGTCGCAGCGCACGCTGAGCGCGATCATCGCCGATGTGAAGCGGGAAACGATGCTGAACTGATCGACGCCACTGCGCCGATGCCGATCATTCGGCGTCGGCGGGCTTTTCTTCGGATTCTGCCGGCGGAGTCTGGAACCAGGCTTCGACCGGGCCGCTCAGCTTGATCGTCAGCGGGTTGCCATGGCGATCGCGGGTCTTGCCGGCGGCGACGCGGATCCAGCCTTCGGAAATCGAATATTCCTCGACATCATTGCGCTCACGCCCCTTGAAGCGGATGCCGATGCCGCGTTGCAGCACGTCCATGTTGAAATGGGGGCTGCGCGGGTTGGTGGACAGATGATCGGGGGGCGTGTCGCTCATGGTCAGATATTTCCTGCAAGGTTGCGCCGCGCCTAGCCGTTTGCCCGTCCTGCTGCAACCCGCCTCCGGTCGGCGGCGGGTTGCAGGCTGGTCATGCGATCAACGACAGATGCGCACGCGCACGTCACGGTCGCGATAATGGTCATAGCGCCATTCGGTCCAGCAGCGCTGGCGATAGCCGCGATAACGCCAGTCGCGCCGGTCGCCGCGCCAATGGCGGCGATTGTCCCAGCGCCTGTTATCCCAGCGGCCATTATTCCAGTGATGGCCACGATCGCCGCGCCAGCCATCGCGATAGCCGCCATAATATTGCGCCTGCGCCGGGGCTGCCAGGCTGAGGCCCGCTATAGTCAGGCTGAGTGCCGCGGCACCTTTCCAGATGATGTTCATGTCGCTCTCTCCTCACATGCCCCGCCGCTCCAGAGGCAGGACCATGAGGGGGACAATGGCCCAAGCCGACTGAACCGTCCGCGAACACGCCATTTAGCCGCGGTTCAGCCAGTCAGCGCCCCTGGAGGGCGGCCTCATCCTCCTGCATATAGTCGCGGGTGATCGGCAAAGTGCGGCGGTTGCGGGCATATTGGACCTGGTAATTGACCATGCCGCCATGTTCGAACACGGTCGCGGCACCGGCCAGATAGAAGGTCCAGAGGCGAAAGAATCGCTCGTCATAGAGAGCGATGATGTCGGCGCGGTGGGCCATTGCCCGCTTGTACCAGTGACGGATGGTCAGGCCATAATGGAGGCGCAGTACCTCCACATCGGTCACCATCAGCCGCGTTCCCTCACTGCCCGCCACCATCTCCGACAAAGCGGGGATATAGCCGCCGGGGAAGATATATTTCTGGGTGAAGGCGTCGGTGATTCCCGGCCCGCCCATGCGGCCGATCGTGTGGACCAGCATCACCCCATCGGGCGTTAGCAGGTCGTGGCAGGTGTTGAAGAACTTGCGGAAATGGGCGGTGCCGACATGCTCGAACATGCCGACCGACACGATGCGGTCGAACGGTCCCTTCATGTCGCGATAGTCGATCAGTTCGAAGCGGACATGGTCGGCCACGCCCGCGTCGGCGGCGCGCTGGCGGGCGATCTTGAGCTGTTCTTCGGACAAGGTGATGCCGGTCACATCGACGCCGCAGGTGCGGTGGAGATAGAGCGCCATGCCACCCCAGCCGCAGCCGATATCCAGCACCTTCATGCCCGGCTTCAGCAACAGCTTGGCGGCGATATGCGCCTTCTTATCCTCCTGCGCCTGATCCAGGCTGATGCCCGCGTCATTGTCGGCGTCGGGCCAGTAGGCGCAGCTATATTGGCGGTCGCGGTCGAGGAAGAGGGCGTAGAGCGCGGCTGACAGGTCATAATGATGGGCGACATTGGCCTTGGCCCGCGCCTTGTGATTGGCGCGCCACAATTTTTGCCGGACGCTGCCGAGGCCGCGGGTCAGCGCGCTTTTCGCGTCGATCGATCGGCCGCTTTCCCACGGATTATTAGCGCGGATCATGGAGAGAAATTCCATGATCCCGCCGCCCTCTATCGTCACGCGCCCGTCAATATAGGCTTCGGCCATGCCGAGACGCGGATCGCGCACAATGTCGAAGGCGACCCGCTTGTCCTGCAACCGCAGCGCAAGATCGGGGAAAGCGGGGTCGGACTTGCCGACCGTGAAATGGGTGCCGTCAGGGGTGAAGATCGTCAACTGGCCATGAGTGACCAGTCGCCGCAATATCCGCTCGAACAGTGTCATGGCGATAATCTGTCACCCCCGACGGCGCAGGTCAAATCCCGGCATACCAGTCATATCCGGCATGATCCTCCCAAAAGCCGCCCTTGCCCTTGCCGATGCCGTCCAATGTTGCGACCGCTTCGATGCCCATCAGATATTTGGCCTGTTTATAGCCCAATTGCCGCTCGACCCGCAGCCGCAGCGGCGCGCCATTGGCGACGGTCAGGAGGCGGTCATTGAGCGCATAGGCCAGGATCGTTTGGGGATGGAAAGCGTCGAACCGGTCGATACTCTCATAATAGGGCCGTCCCCCGCCCATATCGTCGGCGCAGCGAAAGACGAGATAGCGGGCGCTATCGCGCAATCCGGCGGCTTCCAGGATGGTTTTCAGCGGAACCCCGCGCCATTTGCCGATCGCGCTCCAGCCTTCGACACAATCATGGCGGGTGATCTGGGTGCGGTGGGGCATCGCCTGCAATTGCGCCAGAGAGAGGGACAGCGGGCGCGTCACCAGCCCTGTCACCGGCAGCCGCCAGTCGGCAAAGCCGCCGCGCCACAGCGCCTTATAGGCCGGCGTATTGGGGTTGGCGGTGCCATTGGCGCGGAAGATCGGCGATATCTGGTCAGGGCGGAATTCCTGCGCCAGCGCGTCGCGCGCCATCAGACTGCGTTGCGCCCAGCGGTGGAAATTTTCAGCTGAAAAGAGGGCTTCACGCACGCTTTCATTCCGCCCCAGCCGGTCGCACCCCGCCAGCGTGGCGGTG
Organism: Sphingobium sp. FG58; assembly: GCF_057809055.1. NCBI lineage: Bacteria > Pseudomonadati > Pseudomonadota > Alphaproteobacteria > Sphingomonadales > Sphingobiaceae > Sphingobium > Sphingobium sp. FG58. Next base: position 176,442 of record NZ_JBMDJF010000006.1, read on the forward strand.
GCCCCCAGCAGCAGGGTGCGACGGGTGAGAATCATGGCCGTTCCTCCGGCACGCGATAGCGGCCTGTTATCATCGATCGCACCTCGTTCACTGGCCCGGCCAGCAGCACCATCAGGATATGGACGAGGAAGAAGGCGACCAGCACAAAAGCCGCGATGAAGTGGAGCGAACGCGCCGATTGCCGTCCGCCGAACAGATCGACCAGCCAAGGCCAGGCCGCATTCATCCCCGGCGCCATGGTCAGGCCGGTCAGGATCAGCAGCGGCAACAGGATGAAGATGACGCCGATATAGCTGACCTTTTGCAGCACATTATAACGGAGCGCCGCGTCGCCCGTGGGAAAGCGCAGCCGGGCATGATCCTTGATATCCTGCCAGATATGGCGCGGGGCAAGGTCATCGCGACGGAAGGCGAGGTCGCGGACGATGTGCCGGTTGGCGAGGCTCCAGAGCATGTAGAAAAGCAGCGCGAAGGCGAAGATCGGCGCGGCCGCCAAATGCCAGTGGCGCGACATGGCCAGGCTATAGAGCGCAGGCAGGGTCAGCCAACCGGGGAAGCGATCAAGCTCCAGCCAGGCCGCATCCAAATTTGCGCCATATTGTCCCCAATAGAGGCGGGGATGGGCGTTGAAGATGCCAAGCCCGCTGGTGAACAGCACATAGAGCAATGCCGCATTCAGCCAGTGCCACAGCCGTGTCGACAGGCGGTGCCGCCTGACGGTGCCGGTCGCCTTTGGGGTCTGACTGTCCATGCGCGCTATCCTAACCGATCACGCCGCCTAGTCCACGGATGTTCGTAATGGTGCGCGCACAGCCATCCCATGGCATTGTTACACTTTTGCAACAGAAGATTGAAATCATTTGAAATAAAGACCTAACCCCTTTGCAAACCAAAAGAGCGAACCTAGATGGCGGTTGCGCGATGTCGATGCCGATCGCGGCCATATATTCCCCAGACAAGGTGGAGATGTGGGCAGGAGGAGTTTTGTTATTTTAGCCATAATTTCTTGGCATCGAACCTGAACGCCGGATGAATTTCTCTATTCGGCCATGAATATATATCGAGGACTTTATGAAAACTGTGATTTTCGCAGCGATTGCTGCTGCCTGCGTTTCGGCCCCTGCTTTCGCTCAGGATGCTGCGCCCTTCACCGGGCCGCGCGCTGGCGTAACGCTGGGCTATGACAATGCCGGCGACGAGGACGGCTTTGCCTATGGCGTGACCGCCGGTTATGACCTGGCGCTCGCCCCCCGCATCACCGGCGGCGTCGAAGTCAGCCTGGGCGACACCACTGTCGGCGATTCCGGCGTGGAAATCAGCCGCGATCTCGCCGCGTCGCTGCGCGTCGGCTTCGTCGCCACCCCGCGCGTTCTGGCGTTCGGCAAGGTCGGCTATGCCACCACCCGCATCGAAACGCTGGGCGTTGGCGCGGCGTTCGAGGGCGTGCGTTTCGGCGGCGGTCTGGAATTCGCTGCGACCCCGAACACCTATATCTCGGCTGAGTATCAGCGCACCGAATATGAGCAGAATATCGGTGGCCGTGACGCCGCGATGGTTGGCGTCGGTTTCCGCTTCTGATCCTTTTCAGGACCAGTTTGGAATAAGGAAAGGGCGGTCCGGCAACGGATCGCCCTTTTCTATTCAGGCAAGGGCTGAAGGTCAGGCGTAACCCAATTGCGGCGCGCGGCGACCGACATCAGCGTGTCCCGTGACCAGTAAGTGAACAGCCAGTCCTTGTCCCCCAATGGGGATGCCATCAGCGCGGCCAGCGCGGTGGCAGGCGTCGCATCTTGCGGCAGACCAGCCAGCAGCGCGCGGGTCATATGCAACGACGCCTGGGTGATCGTTTCATGATAACCGCCCGTGTCGCTGTTTATCCCGCCAACACTCTCATTATAGCGGCAGATCATGGCGGGCATGTCGCGTTCGGGCGTGATGTCGGGCCGTTTGAGGATGAGCCACAAGGCGGTCGCGAAATGCGCGCCGTGGGTCCATTCGGCTTTCGGCAGGGTGCAGGCGCAAAAGCCGGTGGCCAGCCGCTCAATCTCGTCATCGGTCATCGTCAGGCTCCCCCAAGCATCAAATGCATCCTCCCCGCCGTGGGATCATTGGGAAATTGATGCTTCACAGATTTCTACGTCATCCCCGCGCAGGCGGGGATCCATCTCCGGCGTTATCAGCAGGTGCAAAGGTGGGAGATGGATTCCCGCCTTCGCGGGAATGACCAAGATTTGTGACGGCATCCAAATTTCGCAATGGTCCCCCGCAAGGGAAGGATTACCCCCTCAGCCCAGCGCCGCCTGCTTTTCCTCCGCCAGCCGATCCAGCTCAGCGCGACTCTTCTTTTCGCTCGCCGATTTCAACTGCCCGCAGGCCGCCATGATGTCGCGCCCGCGCGGGGTGCGGACGGGGGCGGAAATGCCGCCTTCGAACACGATGCTGCTGAACGCGCGAATCCGATCCGGCGTCGAACATTCATAGTCGGTGCCGGGCCAGGGGTTGAACGGGATCAGGTTGACCTTGGCCGGCAGCTTATATTTGCGGATCAGGCGGACCAGTTCGCGCGCATCATCGTCGCTGTCATTCTTGTCCTTGATCATCACATATTCAAAGGTGATGCGGCGCGCATTGCTGGCCTTAGGATAGTCGGCGCAGGCCTGGAGCAGCTCCTCAATCCCATATTTCTTGTTGATCGGCACCAGTTCGTCGCGCACTTCCTTGGTCACGGCATGGAGCGAAACAGCCAGATTGACGCCGATTTCCTCGCTCGCCCGCGCCATCATCGGGATGACCCCGCTGGTCGACAGGGTGATGCGGCGGCGCGAGAGGGCCAGGCCATCGCCATCCATCACGACTTTCAGCGCATCGCGAACATGCTCGAAATTATAGAGCGGCTCGCCCATGCCCATCATGACGATGTTGGTCAGCATCCGCCCGTCGGGCGAATATTGCGGGGCGTCCTCATCTTCGTCATCCGGGATGGCGGCAGCGCTGCCCATATTGCCCTTGGGCCACTCACCCAGCGCATCGCGCGCCAGCATCACCTGGCCCACGATTTCGCCGGGCGTCAGATTGCGGACCAGGCGCATCGTGCCGGTGTGGCAGAAGCGGCAATTGAGCGTGCAGCCGACCTGGCTCGATACGCACAAAGTGCCGCGATCCGCATCGGGGATGAATACCATCTCATAATCCTGCCCGTCGTCCGAGCGGAGCAGCCATTTGCGCGTGCCATCGGTGGAAACCTGCGCCTCCACCACCTGCGGCCGACCGACCACGAAGCGTTCCGCCATCCAGCCGCGCATCGGCTTGGCCAGATCGGTCATGGCCTCGAAATCCGTCTCACCGCGATGATAGAGCCAGTGGAACAGCTGTTTCGAGCGCAGCTTTGCCGCTTTCACGTCCAGCCCCGCTTCCTCCAGCACGGACTTGATCTGCGGCCGCGACAGGCCGAGCAGGTCGGTGCGACCGTCGGCGCGCGGGGTCACGGCGCGTGGCACGGGCACAGGATCAATAAGGCCGGGAATCGGCATGATGGGGTTGGCGGCTGATTGCATGACCGCGCCCATAGTCGATTTTCGCGGATTATTAAAGCGTCGCCGCTTTACCGCAGTCGCGCGCACCCTAGAGCCGCTGCGTCGATCGCCGTCGCCGCGCCGCGCAGGGCGTAGCTGTCGGCAAAGGCGCGGCCTTGCGCATCGCTGGTCTGGATGCTCATGCTGCTGGCCGATCGCATGGCGGCGATGATCGCTGCGTCGCCACGCTGGTCAGCGGCCCAGGCGTCACTGCGCCCCGCCACCAGGGTGAAACGGCGTTCGCCGACGCTGAGCGTCACGGGCGCCTTGTCCGCGCGGCTGCGGCTCAGACGGAAATGGACCTGGCCCCGCACCTTCTGTCGCGGCCAGGTGCCGACCGAGGCGAAGCCCGGACCGACCCGTCCGTCGCGTTTGGCTGGCCGGGCGATTGCGTAGCAGCGCGGAATCGAAGGATCGCGGAATGCCCCCCAGCGGTCGAACATGCCCAGCGAATCCCGCGCGGCGGCGGGCATGGCGGCCATCAGCAGGACAATCAGGAGGGCGGCGATGCGGCTCATGCGCCAAGGCAGAGCGCACCCTGTCCCGTTTTGCAAGCGTCCTGCTGTGGGAAAGCGTGAGCGAGTGCTTGCCCATGCCGCAACAGCGGTTATGAAGAACCATCCATCATAGTCACCCGGATTCGAGTGCATCCGGGCCACTTGCAAAAAAGAAACGGACAGAACAGGGACATGAAGGCCACCATCGAACGCGCGACGCTGTTGAAGAGCCTGAGCCACGTCCAGTCGGTGGTCGAGCGGCGCAATACGATTCCCATCCTGTCCAACGTGCTGATCGAGGCATCGGCCGATGGCGCGATCAAGCTGATGGCGACCGATCTGGACCTTCAGGTCGTCGAAAGCATTTCCGCGCAGGTGGAGCAGGCTGGCGCGACCACCATTTCGGCCCACACCCTGTTCGACATCGCCCGCAAGCTGCCCGAAGGCAGCCAGGTGTCGTTGCAGGCGGCCGATGGCAAGATGCTGATCCAGGCCGGGCGCGCGCGCTTCAACCTGTCCACCCTGCCCCGCGACGATTTCCCGGTGATCGCCGAGGGCGACCTGCCGACCAGTTTTGAACTGCCCGCCGAAACGTTGAAGCAGATCATCGACAAGACGCGCTTTGCGATCTCGACCGAAGAGACGCGCTATTATCTGAACGGCATCTATTTCCACGTCTCCGACGACGGCCAGCCGGTGCTGAAGGCCGCCGCAACCGACGGCCATCGCCTCGCCCGCGTCACCGTGCCCCGTCCCGATGGCGCGGACGGGATGCCCGGCATCATCATCCCGCGCAAATGTATCGGCGAATTGCGCAAATTGCTCGACGAGGTCGAGGGGTCGGTGCAGATTTCGCTGTCCGCCAGCAAGATCCGCTTTGGCCTGGGCAGCGCGATCCTGACCAGCAAGTTGATCGACGGCACTTTCCCCGATTATAGCCGCGTCATCCCGACCGCGAACGACAAACTGCTCAAGATCGACCCGCGCAGTTTCGAGGAAGGGGTGGATCGCGTCGCAACCATCGCCACCGAAAAGACACGCGCGGTCAAGATGAGCCTGGACCGCGACAAGATCACCCTGTCGGTGACCAGCCCCGAAAATGGCACGGCAGCCGAAGAAGTGTCGGGCGTTTTTCAGGGCGAGGGTTTCGACATCGGTTTCAACGCGCGCTATCTGCTCGACATATTGGGCCAGATCGACAGTGAAACGGTGGAACTGCATCTGGCCGATGCTGCCGCACCAACGTTGATCCGTGAGAATGACCGTAGCCCGGCGCTCTACGTACTCATGCCGATGCGGGTGTGACGAGCCGCATGTTTAGTCGGCGCGTCTAGTGCCGTTAAACATGCAAAAGTCCCGTCGTTTGAAGTAATTCTATATAAACGAACGGACGTTAAATAAAGCGCATGTCTCCATTGCGCGCGTCCCTTACCGATAGTCCCTCCCGTTCCATGTCGCTCATGGTTGCGCTGGGACTGGCGGAGAGCGGGACCGAGGTTGCAGCGTCCTGGATTTCCGGTGCCTTTGTCCAGATTGCGCGCCTGTGGCCGCTGATCCTGCTGGCCAAGCTGTGTGTCATCACCCTGCTGGGCATCCCCTTCTATCGTCCCGGTGACAGTGAGCAGGCGGTGATCATGACCGTAATGCTGCTGGTTGACGGCGCGTTGATGGTGGTGCCGCGCTGGTCGCTGTTTCAAGAGCGGATGCCGCATATCCAGAACTGGCTGATGCTGCCAATGCTGTTCCTGTCCGGCCTGACCTTCAGCCTGTGGCTGGGGCATGATCCGAAGGCATCGTCGGACTCGCTGTTCCTGGCCGCCGTGCCGGAACTGGCGGTCGCGCTGTTGGCGGTGTGTATCTTTGGCGACCGGCGCTTGCTGGGGATCAGCTATTTTCTGGGGGCGCTGCTGGTGTCTGTCACGGAAAAGGCAGGCCTGGCGCAGATTGGCCTGCTGGTCAGCTGCGTCATCGTCATGGCGGTCGCGACGCTGCGGCAGGCGACGGCGGACCGGGAACGTGCGATCGAACGCCAGCGGCAGGATTTGCGCGCGCAGCGGTCCGACCGGTTGTTGCAGGAACATGAGCGCACCGGGCGCGGCTGGTTCTGGGAAACCGACCGCCAAGGGTGTTTGACCTATATTTCCGATACGCTGGCCCATACGCTCGATGCGCCGCAGGGCGGGCTGATCGGCCGTCCGATCACCGAAATCATCCGCCCCGGCGACAAACAGCAGGGCGATGGTGAGCGCACGCTGGGCTTTCACCTGTCGGCGCGCACCGGCTTTTCCGACATCTCCGTCCGCGCCGCCATGGCGCAGGAGGAGCGCTGGTGGTCGATTTCCGGCCAGCCGGTGTTCAACGAATATGGCCAGTTTCACGGCTTTCGCGGATCAGGCACGGACCTGACCGAAATGCGCCGCAGCCAGGCAGAGGTCACGCGGCTGGCCCAGTTCGATTCGCTCACGGGCCTCGCCAACCGTATCCAGATGCTACGCTCCCTGGAGCAGGCCGTCGCCGACCGCCATGGCAAAGCAGGCGATTGCACGCTGATGATGCTGGACCTCGACCGGTTCAAGAGCGTCAACGACACGCTGGGCCATCCCGCGGGCGACGCGCTGTTGCGGCAGGTCAGCCAGCGGTTGCAGCGAGTGGTCGGGGATCTGGGCCTTGTCGGACGGCAGGGCGGCGACGAGTTCAAGATATTGCTGCCGGGACATCAGGACCAGACGATGCTGGCGCAACTGGCGCAAAGCATCATCGGCACCGTGTCCCAGCCCTATTCGATCGAGGGGACAGCGGTCGTCATCGGTGTGTCGATCGGCATCTCCTCCTGCCCGCAGGATGGCGTGACCGCCGACGCGCTGATCCGCAACGCCGATCTGGCGCTCTACGCGGCCAAGGGCAATGGCCGGGGCGTCCATCGTTTCTATTCGTCGGACATGCACGCCGATGCGGAAGATCGCCGCGCGCTGGAAGAGGATCTGCGCCATGCGCTGGCCGCGGATGGTTTGCATCTGGTCTATCAGCCAGTCGTATCGTCCAAGACCGAGCAGATTACCGGCTATGAAGCGCTGCTGCGCTGGCAACATCCGGTGCGTGGGCCGATTTCCCCCGCCCTGTTCATCCCGATCGCCGAAGATACCGGGCTGATCGCGCAGATTGGCGAATGGGTGCTGCGCACCGCATGCCGCGATGCCGTCCAGTGGCAGGAGGATATTCGGGTCGCGGTCAATGTATCGCCGACCCAATTTGCCAATCCGGGTTTCCCATCCACGGTGATGAACGCCCTGGCCAGTGCGCAGCTTGCGCCCGAACGGCTGGAGCTGGAAATCACCGAAAGCGTATTCCTGAACGATGATGACGGCACCGACGCGATGTTCGCGCGGCTCAAAGCGCTCGGCGTGCGGCTGGCGCTCGACGATTTCGGCACCGGCTATTCCTCGCTCGGCTATCTCAAGAAAGCGCCGTTCGACAAGATCAAGATCGACCAGAGCTTCGTGCGCGGTGCCGCGACCAAGGGCAGCCGCAACAGCGCGATCATCAAGGCGATCGTCAGCCTGGCCGAGGCGCTGGGCATGGATACGACGGCCGAAGGCGCGGAAACGCAGGACGAACTAGCGCTGATCCGGCAATTGGGATGCAGCCATATCCAGGGCTATATCTATGGCCGCCCGATGCCCGCCGCCGATGTGCTGGCCGGCCAGCGTGCCACTGGTTCCGCCGCATCGGCTGACGGCTTCCAGTCGAGCCGCCCGGAACGCAAGACGATGCTGCGCACCATCGGCGTGCATCATGACGGCCATGTCTATACCGGCCGGGTCCGCAACATCTCCGCCACCGGCGCGCTGATCGAGGGGTTGTGGAACGTGCCGCTCGGCACATTGTTCGCGATCGAGCTGGGCGAAGGCCAGTTCATCAACGCGACCGCCCGCTGGTCGAAGGACGACAGGATGGGCGTGGAGTTTGCCGGAACCGTGGATATCGCCGCGCTGCGCAATGCGCCAAGGGCGCTGGCGTCCTGAAGGGACGCCGGGACTGCCGTTTCCAGCAATAAAATATCACGAAATCACCCCGGAACTGCGCGTTTGCGTGGCGATTATGATCGGCACATACCCTCGATGGAGACAGCCGATGCTTGATAGAAATGATCGTAATGTAAAGAGACGCGGACGTCGCAACGGGCTGGCCGTCATCGGCATGGCGCTGGTTCTGGGCATCGCGACGCTGAGCGCCTATATGTTGTCCGGCGAGGACGCGACGGTGAAGCCCGCCACAGGCACGGCGCAGGCAATGGCGCTGGCCAGTTCCAATGCATCGACCCCTGATTGATCGGGACACGAAATAGGGGGCAGAAGCGATTTGCCCCTGCCCCCTATTTCGTTAGTCGCACTATGATCAGGCGGCGATCGCAACCGGTTCCGCTTCCGCCTCGATGAGGCCTCGCGCCACGTTCTTGATCAAAGTCACGAATCGGGTCGCTTCGCGCACGATCATCGCCTTGTTGAAGCAGGCGGCTGCCCCCCGGTCCATCGCTTCGGCGACGATCGGCGCGCCGTCACGCATCAGGCTGGACAGCATGATCACCGGGCATGGTTCCATGTCCATAATCTCGTCCAATATCGTCATGCCGTCTTTGCCGGGCATGGCGATGTCGAGCGTCACCACATCGGGCTTTTCGGCCCGGATCATCTCGATCGCTTCCACCCCGTCGCGGGCGATGCCCACCACCTCGACCCGGCGGTCGCGTTCGAGCAGGGTTTCGATCATCGCACGGATGGTGAGCGAATCGTCGACCACCACAATTCTGATAGGCTTCATCTGCCGTCTCCCCGAACCGTTTATGCACATCATAACGACCGGGGTGCATCATGCTTTAGGCGTGGCTAACAGCAATTTAACTACGTGGTCGATTATTGGCGGCAAAATTGGGGAAGAAGAGCTTGCGGAAGCTGATCGTCACCGCGCGGCCCAGCGGGTCGAGATAATCCTGCTGGTAACGCAGCGGCGTCATGCCGGTTGCGTCAGTCACCTCGCGGCGCTGGTTGAAGATATTGTCGATGCCGATCGACAGCCGTGCGCCACGCAGGAAGGGTACGGATTTCACCAGCTGCGGCATCTGCCCCAGATTGGCGAAGATGCGCAGATTGACCGTCGCCAGACTGCCAAAGTCGAGCCGCGATGCCCCGCCAAGCGCACCATCGACATGGGTGCCGCTTTCCCAATCGACGCCCAGCCGCGCGCCGATGCCGTTATTCATATAACCGATCCGCCCCTCCAGCTCATGACGCGGCTGGCCGCCTGACGATCCGGTCGCGTCGCCATCCAGCAGGTTGAGCTGTGGCACGCCGGGCGCGATGGTGATGCTCTCGGTCAGGTGCCAGGTGTGATAGAGGCTGAAGCTCAGCCGCCCACCACCGCCGCCGGGACCACGCGGGCCGCCAAAGCCGCCGCCGCCGGGGCCACCCGGACGTCCTCCGCCTGCTCCCATGCCACCCTCGCCGCGGGGCCGGTCACCGCCTTCGCCGGGCGCACGGGCGCCTTCGGGCCGGGGCTGGCGGTTGCCGAACAGGGCCTGCAATTCGGGCGGCCGATCCTCCGGCTTGCCGCCCGCCGCGCGCCAGGCCTCCATGACTTTCTGGATGTGCGATTTGAGCGGGATCGACAGGTCAAAGCCCCAGCGGAGCTGTTCGCTTTGCGAGCGGAGGAAATTGGTCGGGCGCGTGTCGATCTGGAGCAGATTGCCGTCCGCGTCGCGCAGGAAGCGCTGGAGGAAGGCCGCCTCGATCGCCGGGGTGGGCGACGGAAAAGCGGCGATCGGGTTACTGGTGCGGCTGTTCAGATAGGTGGCGGTCAGCGTCAGATTGGGCTTGTCGAACGGCTTGATCGTGGCACCGAGGCGGAACTGGTCGCGCACGCTTTCGCGCAGGCTTGCGTTGCCGCCCGACAGCTGGGTGACGAACACGCTCTGCCCGGTCGCATAGTCGAACACGGTGACGTTGGGAGTGTAGATCAGCGGATCAGTGATCTGCGTGCCGGTCGGCGCAGCACGATCCTGATTGGCGGACATCAAAAGCTGCACCGCCTTGACCGGCTGCCAGCGCAGGCCATAGCCGAGCGTCGAGAGGGTGCCGAAGTCGGAAAGCTGCTGCGCGGCAAGGTTCAGATTGACGCCAATATCGCCGACTGCGCCAAGGACGTCGCGCGAACGGCTGGTGAGCGGCAGGTCGATGCTGACCTGACCGCTAGCAATCTCCCGGCTATAGTCGGACGGGCTTTCGACCCCGGCGCGGATGGAGCGGCTTTCAAAGCCGTTGGCCGACGCGCCAATGCGCACCGACGTCATCGCCTGCCCGGCGGGCAGGTCGAACAGCGCCCCGCTGACTAGCAAGTCGCCCTGCAGCGCCTGCGACTTGGCGCGGGCGCGGTCGGTCAGGCGGGTGGCGAGAAGGTCGGGGGCGAAGCTGGCATAGGGGTTGACGCTGGCGTCGTCTGCATCGAGCGCCGCCTGGATCGCGCCGGTGGCGACGCCCCGGTCGGTCCGGGTGCGGGTGATCGACAGGTCGCCATTGCCGGTGAAGGACCATTGCCAGCTGCCCCCCAGCCGCCCGTTCAGGGTTACGCCGACATGCGCCGTCGTCCCGCGCACCTGCTGCCCCAGCGCGCCGGGCTGGACCAGATAGCGGGACAGGGTAACGTCGTTGGCGAAGGGGGAGAAGGGGCTGGCCGCGGGCAGTGTCAGTGCAGCCTGCGAAAGGCCTTGCAGCGAATCGCTGTCGGACAGTTCGACCCGCCCGTTGATCGTCGCCGACACGCCGCCCAGGGCGCGGGCGAGGGTGGCGTTGGCTGAGAAATTCTCGGTCGCGGGGCTGAGGGTGCGATAGGGGGTGAGGTCGATCGCTTCGCTGGTGGTTGCGCCGGGGACGAAGCTGGCGAGGGTCGGCAGGGCCGTCGCGGCGCTGGCGGGGATGCCGGTCTGGGTCACAGTCGCGCCCGCGAGCGCAGAGAGCGCCGGGTCGATTTCCGCGCCGCGTGTGGTGGCGGTGACGCGGGAGCTGCCTGTGTTGACGATGTCGCGCTCGCTTTCCAGCAATTGCGCGGCGCGGCTATATTTGACGTTCAGGGTGAAGCGATTGTCGCCCTGGATGCGGAGGAAACCGCCCTCCGCCTGGCCATTGTCCCGCCCGCCATCAGTGGTGGTGCCGCCGCGCAGGTCGATGCTTTCGGCGCGGAAGCGCTGGCGCAGGACGATGTTGACCACTTTTTGCGTGGGCGCATAGCCATAGGAGAGCGCGACCTGTTCGGGCAATATGTCCACCCGCGCGACCGCTTCGGACGGCAGGTCGGAAATTTCCGAGAAGCTGGAAATCCGCTTGCCGTTGAGCAGGACAACGGGCGATCCGTTGGTCTGGGGCGACAATTCGGTGAGTAATTCGGAGATGGACGTGACGCCCAGCGCGCGGACGTCCGCGCCGCTGAGCTGCTGTTCGGGTTCGATGTTGCCCAGCACCGCGCCGCGTTGCGGCTGGCCGGTGACGATAATTTCCTCGCCATCGTCCATTTGCGGGGCAGCCTGCGGCGCAACTTGCGCCATCAATGCGCCGGGCGCGGCCCCCAGCATCAGCGAAAACAGGACGAACGAAGCGGATCGGCGCACGTATTTACCCCCGGACAAATCTCTTGCCTCTCCCTCTAGCGGGCAGTTGTCGCAAAATAGTGGCAAGGGCCAGCGGGAATTGTCGCAAGATGTAATCGGCGCGCGGAAGTTCGCTAAGTTCGCCCATGTCGCGCATGGAAATTTCACGCAAAGTCAGCGGGCGATCAACGCAGGGGTGCGCTGTCGGGGCAGGGAAAGCAGACGGTAGGAAGGAGCCGGGGCGAGGTTAGCAGCAACCGGCGCAGTAGGACAGATGCGGGCTTCAGGCGCGGGCTTCAGGCGGCGGTGATATGCTGGCGAAACCAGTCGGCCAGGTCGGTTTCGGTGAGATTGCCGGCGGCAAAGGCGATCATCGTGCGGGTGGCGTCGGTCGCATCGAAGGTCAACGCAACCCGATTGAGCGCCAGGAACAGGCGCGCCAGCACCCAGCCGGTGCGCTTGTTGCCATCGACAAAGGGATGGTTGCGGACGATGCCGAACGCATAGGCCGCCGCCAGTTGGCACGGATCATCCTCGCCATAAGCCCACTGGTTGAGCGGACGGGCCAGCCCCGATTCCAGCAACCCGTCATCGCGCACGCCGGTGCCGCCGCCATGTTCGGCCAGCTGACGATCATGAATCGCCAGCGCCACGGATTTTTCGATCAAGACCGGTTCGCGCCGGTCCCCTTCAGGATCAGCCATGCGCGCTTACTTCGCCAAAACGCGCAATATGTCCCGATCTTCCCGCATAATCTGCTCGGCCAGGTCCATCTTGGCCCCGAAATCGGGGTCGGCGGCGGTCAGCCGGATACCGTCGGGCGCTTGCGTGACATAGAGCATGTCCCCCGGCCCGACCCGCAACTGCGCCAGCAACTCCTTGGGCAAGATGACCCCGGCGCTGTTGCCGATCTTCGTGATTTTGAGAGGCGCGTTCATACGGAGATTATAACGCTGAGGCATATTGATATCAAGCCATACAAGAATAGCCTTCTACACTGTCAAATTTGTTCTCAATTTTTAAGAAACCTAACCTCCAGCAGTTCAATTTCTTGACCAGCAACAAAGGTAGAAAAATCTTTTTTAATTTCCCTTTTCACTGGAATAAACTGAGCTAGATTCTGATCGATATCCAACGCAGAAAACTCTTTAGAACAAAGAACCGTTCCTAAATTTGCCATTGGTTCCAAGCGCGCTGCAAAATCGACAATCGGTCCATCAATATCCTTGCGGCCAGTTGCAGGGTTATAGTTCATCCGAATAGCACCCCATGCCATTCCTATTCTCGCTTCAAGTTGCTCAACACTCAAATGACGCAGAAACTTTATCGCGCTAGCAATAGCTTGGTTGGGATCCGTAAAAGTTGCAACGATAGCGTCGCCCCACATATTAATTTCATGAGCACCGCGATCAGCAAGCAAAGGCGGCGTGATACCTCGAAGCATATCAACTACAGATTGCTTATTATCAAACGTAAATTTCGAAAATCCAGATACATCCAGAAACATTACTGCTCTAAGATCACTTTCTGAATCCCTTATTTTTTCCAAAGATTTTCTAAGAACATCGAGATATTCTTGCTTTAAATCAACCAACTCATCGTTAATCCTTTTGGCCCTCTCACTTTCATTAACAAACTTTTGATTCATGACAGAAAGCTTGGTTGCCAACTCAGACACTTGTCTCTGCAAGACCTCTTTATCTTCGTCATTGGCAGAAATTGAGAATACAGAAATTGCGACTCCAGATGTCCCACTCCTATGTTTGTCTGGAGTTCTAAATTCATACTGTACATCGTATTGAGGAAAAGCCTCTGAAAGTATTTTCCCAACAACACCATTTAGAACATCATCGTAAGAGCTACATGAAGGAGTCTTTATTCTAATAGCCATTCTATTTTCGGTATCAGACCATAGTATATCGTCACATAGCTCTGTGCATTCGTCACATATAAATACCGTCGGTCCAGCAATTAGCTTGAAAATTTCATGCTGACTTTTCCCGCAAAAGGAACAAAATAAAGTTTCCTTAGCTTCCGGCTTGCCCCGGCGACGGTTGTTTTGCTGCATGATACCCCAAAATATTGCGTGCCCTATATGGTTGGACGTATCTCAAAGCGATACTCGTTTGCAATCCTCGCTATAGCGGCGCCTGCCCTTACACAATCAATCCCGCTCCCTATCCCCAGCGCCCATATACAGCTCACTGCCGGTTTCCCTGAACACCCGGCTCATTTCGGCCATGCCCTCTTCGGCAAGGGCTGCGTCCAGGGGCGCGCGCCCTCCACCAGCCTGCGGCTGGTTCCCCTCCCCGTGCCGGGGAGGATTGGCCGCGATGAAGGCGTCGGCGTCCTGATTCTGCTTCGCCGCAAAATCGCGGACCTCTTGCGTGATCTTCATCGAGCAGAATTTGGGGCCGCACATGGAGCAGAAATGCGCCGACTTCGCGCCTTCGGCGGGGAGCGTCTGGTCGTGATATTGCTCGGCTGTGTCCGGATCGAGGCTCAGGTTGAACTGGTCGCGCCAGCGGAATTCGAAGCGGGCGCGGCTTAGTGCGTCGTCGCGGACCTTGGCCGCCGGGTGGCCCTTGGCAAGGTCGGCGGCGTGGGCGGCCAGTTTGTAGGTGACCACGCCGACCTTCACGTCGTCGCGGTCGGGCAAGCCCAGATGCTCCTTAGGCGTGACATAGCAAAGCATCGCCGTGCCATACCAGCCGATCATGGCCGCGCCGATGCCGCTGGTGATATGGTCGTATCCCGGCGCGATGTCGGTGGTGAGCGGCCCCAGCGTGTAGAAGGGGGCTTCGCCGCAGGCTTCGAGCTGCTTGTCCATATTCTGCTTGATCTTGTGCATGGGGACGTGGCCCGGCCCCTCGATCATCACCTGCACATCCTGCGCCCAGGCACGCTTGGTGAGTTCGCCCAGCGTGTAGAGTTCGCTGAACTGCGCTTCGTCATTGGCATCGGCGATCGATCCGGGGCGCAGGCCGTCGCCCAGCGAGTAAGCGATGTCATAGGCTTTGCAGATTTCGGTGATCTCGTCGAAATGCTCGTAGAGGAAGCTTTCCTTGTGATGGCTGAGGCACCATTTCGCCATGATCGAGCCGCCGCGCGAGACGATGCCGGTGACGCGCCTGGCGGTCATCGGGATATAGGCGAGGCGCACGCCCGCATGGATGGTGAAATAATCGACGCCCTGTTCGGCCTGCTCGATCAGCGTGTCGCGGAAAATATCCCAGGTCAGCTCCTCGGCCACGCCGCCGACTTTTTCGAGCGCCTGATAGATGGGGACGGTGCCGATGGGGACGGGGGAGTTGCGGATGATCCATTCGCGCGTGTCGTGAATGTTGCGACCGGTGGACAGGTCCATCACCGTGTCCGCGCCCCAGCGGATCGACCAGACCAGCTTGTCGACTTCGGACGCGACATCGCTGGCGACGGCTGAGTTGCCGATATTGGCGTTGATCTTGACCAGGAAATTGCGGCCGATCGCCATCGGTTCGGATTCGGGATGGTTGATGTTGCTGGGGATGATCGCCCGGCCGCGTGCCACTTCGTCACGGACGAATTCCGGCGTCACATAATCGGGGATTTCCGCGCCCCAATCCTGCCCGTCGCGGATATATTCAGCGAGGCGCGCGCGGCCGAGATTTTCGCGCTCGGCGACATATTCCATTTCCGACGTGATGATGCCGCGACGGGCATAGTGCATCTGGCTGACATTCGCGCCGGGCTTGGCGCGCAAGGGGCGGCGGTGGAGGCCGGGGAATTGGGCGACGCCGCCGGAGCGGTCCGGGCCTTTGAGGCCGTTATCTTCGGGCTTTACCTCGCGCGGATCATATTCCTCCACATCGCCGCGCGCGATGATCCAGTCACGGCGCAGCTGCGGCAGGCCCGCCATGATGTCGATCTGCGCGTTGGGATCGGTATAGGGACCGGACGTGTCATAGACTCGCACCGGCGCTTCGCCGCTGCCCGGCTCCAGCGTGATTTCGCGCATCGCAACCTTGAGCGGGCCGACATGGATTTTCTTCGATCCGCGGATAGCGCCAGTGGTAACGTTCATTGCCGCCTGCCGGCGGATGAAGCCTTCGGCTTCGGGCATTTCGGTGCGGGCGGGGACGTCTGCCATAAGTCACTCTCCTTGCAGCGAAAGAGAGAGAATGCGGGCGGTGTGAGTGCGCGCTTGCCCTCCCTACGCCGGTGTTAGCCGGATCAGGTTCAGCGGGTCGCGGCCACAAAGCCGCCTCTCAACCGTCTGCGGACGGTCCCCCGGGGATGGCGGGGACGGTAAGGACTTTGGCGCGCGGGGTCCAGTGGCTTGTCGCGGCATCGCCGGGGCGGGCCGTGTCCGCGCAGATTCTTTGCCCGCCAAATCATTTGCATATTGCATTGCAACAGGGGGTAGCGTTTGATCCGCGCCATGCTCAAAGCCGCGCTCCACCACCGCACCGCCTATCGCTACAGCCGACCAATCCGGCTTGGCCCACAGGTCATCCGCCTGCGCCCCGCGCCGCACAGCCGGACCAAGGTGCCCAATTATGCGCTGAAGATCGAGCCGGCGGGGCATTTCCTGAACTGGCAGCAGGACCCGCACGGCAACTGGCTGGCGCGGGTCGTGTTTCCAGAGCCAGTCGATCATTTCAGTATCGAGGTCGACCTGCTTGCTGATCTGGACATCATCAACCCGTTCGACTTCTTCGTGGAGCCGTACGCGGAAAATTATCCCTTCGCCTATGACGAGCAGCTGAAAACCGATCTGGCCGCCTATTTCGATGTCGAGCCGCAGGGCGCGCTGTTCGAGACGATGGTGGATCAATATGCCGGTTACCAGAGCCGCACGGTCGATTTTCTGGTCGAGGTCAACCGCCGCCTGCAACAACAGGTGGGCTATGTCATCCGCATGGAGGCGGGCGTCCAGACGCCGGAGGAGACGCTGGAAATCGGCACCGGATCGTGCCGCGATTCGGCCTGGCTGCTGGTACAATTGCTGCGGCGGCTGGGCTTTGCCGCGCGGTTCGTGTCGGGATACTCGATCCAGCTGGTCGCGGACGTCGAGCCGATCGAGGGGCCGAAAGGAGTCAGCCAAGACGTCGTTGACCTGCACGCCTGGGCGGAGGCCTATGTGCCGGGCGCAGGCTGGGTCGCGCTGGACGCGACCAGCGGCATGTTTGCAGGCGAAGGGCATATCCCGCTCTGCGCAACGCCGCACTACAAATCCGCCGCGCCGATCAGCGGCATGGCCGAACCCGCCGAGGTCGATTTCGATTTCGCGATGACCGTCAGCCGCATTGCCGAAGCGGTGCGGATCACCAAGCCCTTCACCGACAAGCGCTGGGACGCGGTGATGGCGCTGGGGGCGAAGGTGGACGCCGATTTGGCCGCGCAGGACATGCGGCTGACGATCGGTGGCGAGCCGACCTTCGTGGCGGTGGATGGCGGCGATGCGGGCGAATGGAATGGCGATGCGGTCGGCCCGACCAAGGCGGCCTATGCCGACCGGCTGATCCGCAAGCTGCGGGCCAGTTTTGCACCGGGCGGCTTGCTGCATCATGGGCAGGGCAAATGGTATCCGGGCGAAAGCCTGCCGCGCTGGGCTTACGCGGTCTATTGGCGAACGGACGGCACACCGATCTGGCACGACGAAAGCCTGATCGCGCCCGACGATGCTCCGACAGGCGCGCGCACCGTGACGCCGGACGACGCCCGCGCGTTCCTTGGCCATATGGCGGCCAATATGGGCTTTTCCGACGAATATACCCATGCGGTGTTCGAGGATCCGGCGGTCTGGTCGATCAAGGAATCGGAACTGCCGATCAACGCCACCACCGACGATCCCAAGATCAGCGACCCCGAAGCGCGCGCGCGGATGGTCAAGACGTTCGAGCGTGGCCTCGATCAGCCGGTCGGCTATGTGCTGCCGGTGCAGCGCTGGCAGTCGCAGGTAAGCAAGCCGCGATGGCAGAGCGAAATCTGGCAATTGCGGCGCGGCAAGCTGTTCGCGGTGCCAGGTGATTCGGCGCTGGGTTACCGCCTGCCGCTCGGCTCCCTGCCCTATGTGCCGCCGTCCGATTACCCCTATATCCACCCGCGCGACACCAGCGAACCGCGCGAGCCTTTGCCCGATTTCCGGGCGCAGGTGGTGCAACAGGCCAATGTCGAAGAAGTGCGCGCGCAACAGTCGCAGCGTGTGGCTGGCCCCGAAGGCGGCATGGCCGCGCAGGACCGGGTCGAACAGGTCATCATCGAAGGAGCCGTCCGCACCGCTGTGACGGTCGAGCCGCGCGGCCATTATCTGTCGGTATTCCTGCCCCCGGTGCAGGCGCTGGAAGATTATCTGGAGCTGATCGCGGAGGTTGAGGCGGCGGCCGAGGCGCTGCGGATTCCGGTGCGGATCGAGGGCTATTCGCCCCCGCCCGACCCGCGCATCGCGGTGCTGAAGGCCACGCCCGACCCCGGCGTGATCGAGGTCAATGTCCATCCCGCCTCCAGCTGGGACGAGACGGTGGCGATCACCGAACAGCTGTACGCCTATGCCCGCGAGTGCGACCTGACCGCCGACAAGTTCATGGTCGATGGCCGCTCAGTCGGCACCGGCGGGGGCAATCATATCGTGCTGGGCGGGCCGACGCTGACCGATTCGCCCTTCATCCGGCGGCCCGATCTGCTCAAAAGCTTCGTCCTCTACTGGCAGCGGCATCCCTCGCTCTCCTACCTGTTTTCAGGCCTGTGCATCGGCCCGACGAGCCAGGCGCCGCGCATCGACGAGGCGCGGCATGACGGTCTGTATGAGCTGGAGATCGCACTGGCGCAGGTGCCCAACCCGTTCGCGGGCGAAGGCGCGTCGCCGCCCCCATGGCTGGTCGATCGGCTGTTCCGCAACCTGCTGGTCGATGTGACCGGCAACACCCACCGCACCGAAATCTGCATCGACAAGATGTTCTCGCCCGATGGCCCCACCGGGCGACTGGGCCTGCTGGAGTTTCGCGGCTTTGAAATGCCGCCCGAAGCCCGGATGAGCCTGGCGCAGCAATTGTTGATCCGGGCGCTGGCGGCGTGGTTCTGGCGGCAGCCGCAGCAGGGCAATCTGGTGCGCTGGGGGACGACCCTGCATGATCGCTTCATGCTGCCTCATTTCGTCTGGGCCGATTTTCTGGAGATACTCTCCGACCTGCGCGGCGCGGGCTATGATTTCGACCCCAACTGGTTCGAGGCGCAGCGCCAGTTCCGCTTCCCCATCCACGGGACGGTCGATGCCGGTGGCGTTGCCCTTGAAATCAGCCATGCGCTCGAACCCTGGAATGTGCTGGGCGAAACCGGGGCGATCGGCGGCACGGTGCGCTACGTCGACAGTTCGACCGAGCGGTTGCAGGTCCGCGCCACGGGTCTGGTCGCCGGGCGGCATATCGTTGCGTGCAACGGGCGACAGGTGCCGATGACGGCAACCTCCGTGCCGGGCGAGGGCGTGGGCGGTGTGCGCTACAAAGCATGGGCGCCCGCCAATTGTATGCACCCCAACCTGCCCGCCAATGCGCCGCTGACCTTCGACGTGCTGGACAGCTGGAGCGGGCGGTCGCTGGGCGGCTGCGTCTATCATGTCGCGCATCCAGGCGGACGCAATTATGACACGCTGCCGATCAACGGATATGAAGCCGAAGCGCGGCGCAAGGCGCGTTTTCAGGACCATGGCCACACCCCCGGCCCGGTCGACATGCCCGCCGCCGAACCGGCCGGCGAGTTCCCGATGACGCTGGACCTGCGCTTCAGGCATCCGGGCGCGTAAGGGCGCTTTGGTGGACGCTGACACAAGATTGGACTGGGCCAACGCCTATCTGGCCGCGGCTCCAGCGGGCGATCTGTTTGCCGGTGCAGCGCCCGCCATGCAGGATCGCTGGCGCGCGATGCTGGACCGGCTGTCGGCACAGGCGCAGGGCAATCCGGCGATGCTGGCGGACAATGTCGCGCGGCAGGCGATCGACCTGGGCATGGCGTTCCGCCTGACCGGGGACGAGCAGGAACGATCCTGGCCGCTGGGGCCGATCCCGATGCTGATCGATGCGGGCGAATGGGCGCATATCGAACAGGGTCTGGCCCAGCGCGCCGAATTGCTGGAACAGGTAATCGGCGACATTTACGGCGCCGGATCGCTGGTCCGCGATGGCAAGCTGCCCGCCAGCGTCATTGCCGGTAGCCCGCATTATTGGCGGGTGATGACCAGCACGCCGCCACCGCGCGGCCATCACCTCCATTTCTACGCCGCCGATATCGGACGCGGCCCGGCGGGCGAATGGCGCGTGCTGGCCGATCGGGTGCGGACCCCGGTGGGGGTGGGCTATGCGCTGGAAAACCGGCTCGCTCTGTCGCGCGCGACCGGCGATCTGCTGGGCGCGATGAACACGCGGCGGCTTGCGCCCTTTTTCGACGATCTGCGCCGGGGGCTGGCGGCCGATTGCGAGCGATCCGACCCGCGCATCGGCCTGCTGACGCCGGGCCGTTTCAACCAGAGCTATGCCGAACAGGCGCATCTGGCCCGTTATCTGGGCCTGTTGCTGGTCGAGGGCGAGGATCTGATCGTCACCGACGGGCAATTATTCGTCCGCACGATTCAGGGTTTGAAGCGCATCGACGGGCTGTGGCGCTGGATGGACAGCCGCTTCATGGATCCGCTGGCGTTCGACAGCAAGTCGCGCATCGGCGTGCCCGACCTGTTCGACGCCTGCGCGCGCGGCGGGCTGGTCCTGTCCAACTGGCCGGGCGCGGGGGTGATCGAATCGCGCGCCTTTGCCGCCTTCCTGCCGCAGTTGAGCAAGGCACTGCTGGGCGCGGACCTGATCCTGCCCAATATCGCGACCTGGTGGTGCGGCCAGGGCGAGGAGCGCGCCTATGTACGCGATCGGCTGGACCGGCTGGTCGTAGGGTCCGCCTTCGATCAGGACGTCGCGGGCCTGCCCGACGCGCGCTTCACCCCCGGATCGGCACTGGATGCACAGCAACGCGCCACGCTGGCCGAGGCCATGGCGCGGCGACCGATGGATTATGTCGGGCAGGAGGTGGTCAAACTCTCCACTACCCCGGCAGTGGTCGACGGACGGCTGACGCCCCTACCCTTCACCCTGCGCGTGTTCGTGGCGCGCGACGCGCAGGGCCAGTGGCGGGTCATGCCCGGCGCCTTTGCGCGGCTGGCGGGCCATGGCGATATTCGCGCCGCGCTGATGGGCAAGGGCGACATGTCCGCCGACATGTGCGTGGTCGATAGTCAGCCAGTGCCGCCCGACACATTATTGGGCGGCGGCGCGCCCCCGATCCGGCGGATCGGCGGGATGCTGCCGGCCAAGGCGGCGGACAATCTCTATTGGCTGGGCCGCTATATCGAGCGGACGGAAATGACCCTGCGGCTGATCCGCGCCATTGTCGGCGGGTCGATCGAGGCGGACCTTGGCCCCTCGGTCGCGTCGCCAACGATGAACCGGCTGGTGGGGCAATTGGTGCTGTGGGGCGCGATCGCCCGCGACGGCGGTGGCCCGGTCGGCCCGCTCTGCGCCACCGCGCTGGGCGATGCGCGCCAGTCGGGCAGCGTCCGCGCGCTGATGGCCAGCGTCGGCAATATCGGCGAAGGGCTGCGCGACCGGCTGGCGAGCGATTTCTGGCGGCTGGTGCGCCTGCCGCTGCCCACATTCGATGGCGCAGTGACCGAAACCCTGCTCGATGCCTCGTCCCGCATGATCGAGCGGATTTCGGCGCTGTCGGGGCTGGCCGCGGAAAATATGGGCAGGACCGAAGGGTGGCGCTTTCACGATATGGGGCGGCGGATGGAGCGGGCGATCAATGGCTGCCGCCTGCTCGGCCTGTTCGGTGGCGATGGCGCGAGCGCGGACGACTTGACCGTATTGCTGGACCTCAATGACAGCCAGATCAGCTATCGCACCCGTTACCTGACCGGCCCGGCGCTGCCCCCGGTGCGCGATCTGGTCGCGCTGGAGCCGCATAATCCGCGTGCCATCGTCTATCAGGCGCAGCTTCTGGCCGATCATATCGCGGCGCTGCCGACGCTGCGCGGCGACGGGATGCCGGAAGAGCCAAAGCGCCTGGCCGATGCGCTGGTCGCGCGGCTCAGCCCGCTGACCGGGGATATGCTGACCATCGCCGACGTCAACGACGTCGAAAACCGCCTGCTCGGCCTGTCCGACGCGATCGGCCAGCGCTATTTCCTGCAAGTGCGCAAGGCGGAAAAGGCCGATGGAGCGGACCTTTTGTCATGATCTACCATGTCCGCCACCAGACCATATTGCGCTATGCCGCGCCGATGCGGCTTGCCCGCTTCAACCTGCGCCTGCGCCCCGCGCCCTGGGCCGGGCAATGGACATCCGACTATGCGCTGACGGTCGATCCGGTCCCGTCGATCATCGCGTCGCGCCCCGGTGCCTGGCCGGTTCATGTCGCGCGGCTGGTGATCGAAAGCCCGATCCGGCAGCTGACGATCGAGAGCCGATTCCGTATCGGCGTGCAGGACAGCGCCCCGCCCGAACCCCAGCCCGATGATCCCACCATCGGCGCAGTGGCCAAGGCGGCGCTGGTCGATCGCGACATGAGCGCGTCGGCCCCCGCCCTCTATCTCTATGCCTCCACCCGCGCGCCCTTGCTGGCCGAAATCGGCGAGTGGGTCGGCGACGGGCTGGCCCCGAAACGCCCGGTCGTCGCCGCCGCGCTGGCGCTGGCGCTGCGCATCCGCGCCGAGTTCGCCTATGATCCGGGCGCGACCGACGCCAGCACGCCAGTCGCCGACGCTTTTGCCGCGCGTCATGGCGTGTGCCAGGATTTCGCCCATGTCATGGTCGTCGCGCTGCGGCTGGCCGGGCTGCCTGCCGCCTATGTCAGCGGCTATCTGCGCACCGATCCGCCGCCCGGCCGCCCCCGGCTGATCGGCGCGGACGCGATGCACGCCTGGGTCATGCTATGGTGCGGGCCAACGCGCGGCTGGATCGGCTTTGATCCCACCAATGGCTGCATCACCGGCAACGGCCATCTCTTCGTCGCCATGGGCCGCGACTATGCCGATGTCGCGCCAATGGACGGCCTGTTCGTCGGCGGCGGGGGCCAGAGCATCCAGGCGATGGTGGATGTCGTGCCGGAGGAGGAGATGGCGTGAAGCCTACTTCGGGTCAGTTCGCCAGCTTCTCGAACATCAACCACATCCCCTTGCGCGGGCGCACGGTCAGGCGGCTGATCGGTTCGGGCTTGTAGCCCGGCCGCACCGACAGGCGATAATGGCGCAGCACGTCGGCGATGACGGTCATCACCTCCTGCTGGGCAAAGCCCGCCCCCACGCAGACGCGCGGGCCGCGGCTGAAGGGCAGCCAGGCCTGCTTGACCATCTCCGCATTGGCCGGATCGTCGAACCGGTCGGGATCGAAACTGTGCGGGCAGGCCCAATTATCCTTGTTGCGCTGGGTCAGCCAGGGGGCGACCACCAGCATCGCGCCGGGCACCAAATCCTTGTCGCGCATCCGCATCGGGCAGGGGACTTCGCGCGGGAAGAAGGCGAGCGGAGGATAGAGGCGCAACGTTTCCTTGAACACGTTGCGCACCACGCCCATGTCCTTGAGCATCGCCGGGGTCAGTTGCGCGTCGCCCGCCACCGCCATCACTTCGGCCCGCGCGCGCTCCTGAATATGGGGGCATTCCGACAGAAGGTAGAGCGCCCAGGTCATCGTGCTGGCGGAGGTTTCATGCCCCGCGAGGAAGATGGTCGCGACCTGATCCATCACCTCTTTCAGGGTGAAATGCGCGCCCGTCTGGGGATGCTGCGCCTCGATCAGCGACTGGAGAATATCCTTGTGCGGTGCGGGTTCCCCAGCATGGAAGGCGTTGAACCGCTCCTCCACAATCGGCGCGAACACGCCGCGAATGGCGTTGGCGGGCCGTTCCGACCAGCGTTCGAACCAGCGGTTCGGCAGACCATAGAGGCCCAGCATCGAGGCCGAATGGGAGTAACGCTGGAACCGCCCGAACGCCTGATGGATGATGAAGGAGCGCTCGGTATCCAGCGTCTGCGAAAATAGCGTGCGAAAGATGATGTCGGCAGCCACATGGGTCATCATCGCGTCGATGTTGATCGGCTTGGTTCGATCCATCCCGTCGATCCGCGCCAAAAAGGCCGCGACGGCCTCAACCATCAATGGCATCGTCTTGTTCATCGCGGTATGGGCAAAGGCGGGATTGATCATCGCCCGCTGGCTTTCCCAATCCTCGCCATTGGCGGAAAAGACGCTATTGCCGATCAGCGGCGACAGCCCCTTGACCAGTTCGGAATGTTTGGGAAATTCCGTCCCCCCTTTCAGGATACGGTCCACCAGCGGCAGTTCATTGGCGATATACATGAGCTGCCCGCGCCCGCGCACCTCCCCCATTTTCATCGTGTAGCTTTTCTCGAACAATACATGAATCCAGCTGTGCCAGCCGATGAAGAAGCGCCGCAGCATCGTGCGCTTGTTGCGCGTGGGCTGCGGGAAGGGCGGGGTGAAGAGCGGATCGGTCATGGGATCGTCCTGAAAGCGGCAATGGCGTCGTCCAGGGTGCGGCGGCCCGCAGTGAGGCTCAGGAAGTCGACCGGCGACAGGCGATCGCCCACCCGCAGATAGTCGAAATGCGCCTCATATTTGTTCGACCAGCCGCCATGATAATTTTCAGGGTCGTAGAAGAGGTGGAAGCGCGGCGAGAGCATATCAACGCGCGCGGCATGATTGTCGCTTTCCAACAGCAGCGGATTGACGTTGAAATAGGCCGCGCCATCGGGCGGAAAACTCAGGTCAACATAGCGGAAATGCTTGTCGGCCAGCGCGCGCAAATCGGCATGATACCAGCGCGCGTCAGTGCGCAGCGCCACCACCGGCACCACCTGCCCCATGCCGACCATCGCGAAATGATCCGGCAGTCGCGTGCCGCGCAGGTCGAACAGGCGCCGCATCACGGACATGCCCAGGATCGTGCCAGCGCTATGGGTCAGGAACAGGATTTCGTCCCACGGCTCGTCGAGTTCCTCAGAAATCCGCCGGGCGAACGCATCGAGCCGCGCGTCGAGCGCCTCCCCCGGTCCGCCGGCGGCGAGCGTGTGGTGATAGTAAGTGAAACGCAGCAACCACGGCACGACCAGCTTGTTCAGCCATTTGCCCGACGCCACCGCGCTGATGCCGATCCCGGCCAGCGCCGCCGCCCAGAAAGGCAACACGGTCCACAGCAGCAAGGCAGGGAGCAGCGCGAACAGCAGCGGGATCATCACCGCCAGAAAGGGCGGGTAGCAGATGGTCAGCACCGGGCCGGGACGCAGCTTCTTCATGCGCTTGAACTGCATGAAGCGGCCATGGCCGATATAGGTGGCGATCGATCGCCAGGCGAGTTTCAGCGGATTGCGAATCCACACCTTGCCGACCAGATCCTCCCAGCGGAGAAATTCATAATCCGTCTCGACCCCGGCCTGCGCATTGTCCACGCTCCACACGGTGGAGACGACCGACCCCGCAGGACCGGCACGGCGGCCGCTCACAATGACGTCCTCGCCGGTCAGCCGGTCATAGCGTCCGGCCTGGTCGCGATAGAGCTGATGGTAAAAACGCACGCCGCGCGGATCGAAACCGCCGAGATAAAAGACTTTACGCTTGAATTTTTGCACTGCCCCGGCCCTAATCGGGTCATGAACACGCCCGAACGCGACTACTGCTATTTCATAGACCACCGTAAATACAACCGAAACATCGGCTGTAGGAAGCATGACAATGTCTATGGCATCAACGGGGGCGGCAGCGAACGGGACCGCTGGCGCGCGGACATGGCCTTCTATCGCCATATGAAAAGCCATGGCGATCCGATGGCGCTGCCATCGCTGATCGCCTGCCTTTGCTTTGGCTGGTTCTGCTGGAACTATCATCCGGGCAAGGGGCTGTGGCGTGGCCAGCTCTTGCGGCGCTTTGCCAAAGCGCCCAAGTGACCGACATGACTGATCCAAAACATGTGCGTGTCGGCCCGATCACCATCGGTAACGACCTGCCCTTCGTCCTCATTTCCGGCCCCTGCCAGATCGAAAGCCGCGACCATGCGCTGTTCATGGCCGACGCGCTGGCGCAGATCGCGCGGCAGGCGGGGGTGCCGTTCATCTTCAAATCTTCGTTCGACAAGGCAAACCGGACATCGGTGTCGGGTCAGCGCGGCGTCGGCATCGACGCGGGGCTGGCGATCCTGGCGGAGGTGAAAGCGACATTGGGCTGCCCGGTGCTGACCGACGTGCATGATGCGGGTCAGGTGGAGGCCGCCGCGCAGGCGGTCGATATCCTCCAGATCCCTGCTTTCCTGTGTCGCCAGACCGACCTGCTGCTCGCCGCCGGACGCACCGGCGCGGTCATCAACGTCAAGAAGGGCCAGTTCATGGCCCCATGGGACATGGCGGCGGTCGCGCAAAAAGTCGCCTCGACCGGCAATGAGCGCATATTGCTGACCGAACGCGGCGCGAGTTTTGGCTACAACACTTTGGTCAGCGACATGCGCGCGCTGCCAGTGATGGCGCAGACCGGCTATCCGGTGGTGTTCGACGCCACCCATTCGGTCCAGCAGCCCGGCGGCCTGGGTTCCGCGTCCGGCGGCCAGCGCGAATATGCCCCCCTGCTCGCCCGCAGCGCGGTGGCGGCGGGCGTCGCGGCGATCTTCGCCGAGGCGCATCAGGACCCGGATAATGCGCCGTCCGACGGCCCGGTGATGCTCCCGCTCGACTGGGTCGCGCCGATGCTGACGAAGCTGAAGGCGATCGATGCAGTGGTGAAGGGGTAGATAACCGCGTGTTCCCGCGCAGGCGGGAACCCAGTTCTGACGGTGGGACTGGGTTCCCGCCTGCGCGGGAACACCCGGAGCTTACGGCCGAACCTGCCCCGTCCCGCGCACAATCCATTTATAGGTCGTCAGCCCCTCCAGCGCGACCGGCCCGCGCGCGTGGAGGCGGCCGGTCGAAATGCCAATCTCCGCGCCCAGCCCGAATTCGCCGCCATCGGCAAACTGGGTGGAGGCGTTCCACATCACGATGGCGCTATCCACCGCATTCAGGAAACGCTCTGCAACCTCGGCATCTTCGGTGATGATCGCGTCGGTATGGTGGCTGGCATGGGCGGCGATATGGGCGATCGCGTCCTCGACGCCATCGACCAGCCGGATCGACACGATCGCTTCGAGATATTCGGTGTCCCAGTCCTGCTCACTCGCCGCGATGACGCGCGTATCCATCGCCTGCACCGCTTCATCGCCGCGTACTTCGCATCTGGCGTCGAGCAAGGCCTTTACCAGCGCGGGCGCGTCGCCAAAGGCGCGGTCGATCAGCACCGTTTCGGTCGAACCGCACACGCCCGTCCGCCGCATCTTGGCATTGACCACCAATTGCCGCGCCATCGCCGGATCGGCCGCGCCATCGACATAGCTGTGGTTGATGCCGTCCAGATGCGCCAGCACCGGCACCCGCGCTTCCTCCTGCACCCGCGCGACCAGGCTCTTGCCCCCGCGCGGCACGATCAGGTCGATAAATTCGGTGGCGCGCAGCAAGGCGCCCACGACCGCGCGGTCGGTAGTGGGGATGAGTTGCACGACATCGGCGGGCAGGCCCGCGGCCACGATCCCCTCTACCATCGCGGTCAGGATCGCGCGGTTGCTCTCCTTCGCCTCGCTGCCGCCGCGCAGGATGACGGCATTGCCCGCGCGCAGGCAGAGCGCCGCGGCATCCGCCGTCACATTGGGGCGGCTTTCATAGATGATGCCGATCACGCCCAGCGGCACGCGCACGCGGCTGAGTTGCAGCCCGTTGGGGCGGACGCTCTGGTCGATGACGCTACCCAGCGGATTGGGCAGGCTGGCGACCTGCTCCACCCCGTCGGCGGTCGCGGCAACCCGGCCCGCGTCCAGCTTCAGCCGGTCGAGCATCGCAGGCGACAGGCCGTTGGCGGCGGCATTGTCCATATCGCGCGCATTGGCGGCGATGATCGCCGGTGCCTGATCCCGCAACGCCTGCGCCGCGCGGCGCAGCGCATCGACCTTTTGCGCGTCGCTCGCCTGCGCGAGGGCCAGCGCAGCGCGACGGGCGCGCGCGCCCATCATCGCGATCAGCATTTCAGGGGTCTGGGTCAGGTCGTTCATCATGGGTCTCGCCAATATGTTGGCGGCGGCCTAGCATGAAAGCAGGATGAAGCGAAGGCGCGACATGACAGGTCAAGGGCCGATGACCAGATCATGGGTCGCGAATGATCCGGTCATCGGCAGGCAGTCAGACCACCTTCTTATAGCATTATGCGGCCCGCAGCCCGCGCGCATACCCCATCGGGGTTATGCGCGCGAATATGCTTAGCTGCTGATCTTGCAGCCTTTGCTGGCAGCCAGCCCGCGCAGATAGCCGCGCCGGGCGATCCCCGCCGTCACCGCTGCCTGCAAACGCCGTTCCTGCGGCGCGGCACCGCTGATTTCGCGCACCAGACCCCGGAAAGGGATCAGCGAATTGACGATGGTCTTGCCGACCGCCTCGGCAATCTTACCGGTGCGATTCTCGTTCGCTTTTGCGCCGACCGTGAAATCCTCACCCAGCACCGCGTTGAGTTCACCCAGCGATGCTTTCAGCCCCTTGCAGGTCCGCGACGCCGGGGTCGCATAAGGATTTTCCACCGCTTTCAGCAGCACCGGCGGAATCTCATCCTTGTCTAGGCCGATGTCGCGCACCGGCTGGCTGGCGATATTCCCCGCTTTTTTGAGTGTTTCGTCCTTTGGCTTTTCCGCTTCCTGCGCAAGCGCCGAAGTTGAACAGAGTAAAAGCGCGGCCATACCGTATATTTTCATGATCATGTCTCCCGCCTGCCAAACCAGCGATGCAATCTTTCGGTTCCCTTGCGAAACGAGCGCGCGTCGGGACAAGACAGGCGGCTGCCCCCGCGCTAAGGCAGGCGCGCATCATCAGGAGACACAAGGACGTGACAGACGCACCGGTCGGTATCGCTTCGGACCAGCTAAGCGCCACGATAAATCCCCACGGCGCGGAACTCTGGTCGCTGCGCGATGCACAGGGACGCGAGTTGATGACCGACGCCGATCCGCGCTGGTGGACCGGCCATGCGCCGTTGCTCTTCCCCTTCGTCGGCCGATCGCGCGGCGACGTCTATCGGCTCGACGGTCGCGATTATGCCATGCCCCAGCACGGCTTTGCCCGACACAGCGCGTTCGCCCTGATCGACCGCAGCGACAGCGCTGCAACCTTCCGGCTGGAGGCGGATGCGGCCAGCCTTGCCGTCTATCCCTTCGCCTTCCGGCTCGACATGGATTTCGCGATCGACGGGGCGAGCCTGCGCATGACCGCGACGGTGACCAACCAGGGGGAGGCGGTCATGCCCTTCTCCTTCGGCTACCACCCCGCCTTCGCCTGGCCCCTGCCCTATGGCGGCACGCCAGAGGATCACCGCATCGTTTTTGAGAAGCCCGAACCCGCGCCGATCCGCAAGGTGGGCGCGGAACCGGGCCTGATCGCGCGGGAGTCGGTCGTGTCTCCGGTCGATGGCGACACGCTCGCCCCCAGCCACGCCATGTTCGCGGGCGACGCGCTGATCTGGGACGAACTCAATAGCCGCTCGCTGCTCTGGGGCGTGCCGGGCCAGCCGCGTCTGAAAATCGACTTTCCCGACACGCCATGGCTGGGCCTGTGGCAGAAGCCGGGCGCGCACTATCTGTGCGTCGAACCTTGGGCCGGGATGGCCGATCTGGTTGGGTTCGTGGGTGATGTGTGGGCGAAACAGGGCATCATCGCCCTGCCACCGGGGCAGAGCCGCGCCTTCCGCATGGACGTGACGCTGATCCAAGACTGACCCCTATTTTTTCCCGTCATTCCCGCGTAGGCGGGAATCTATCTCCCAACCTCACCTCCCGCCGCACAGTCGGGAGATGGATCCCCGCCTTCGCGGGGATGACGAACCAGATAGATTGACCTGATGACCATCCCATCCCGCCGCACCTTCGCGATCATTTCCCACCCCGACGCCGGTAAGACCACGCTGACCGAGAAGCTGCTGCTGGAAGGCGGCGCGATCCATCTGGCGGGGGAGGTCAAGGCGCGCGGGGCGAACCGGCGTGCGCGATCGGACTGGATGAAGATCGAGCAGCAGCGCGGCATTTCCGTCACATCCTCGGTCATGACGTTCGAGCGGACGCGCGATGGCGAGACGATCACCTTCAACCTGCTCGACACGCCGGGGCATGAGGATTTTTCCGAGGATACCTATCGCACGCTGACCGCCGTCGACTCAGCCGTGATGGTGATAGACGCGGCCAAGGGCATCGAGCCGCAGACCCGCAAATTGTTCGAGGTGTGCCGCCTGCGCAACCTGCCGATCATCACCTTCGTCAACAAGGTGGATCGCGAAGGCCGCGAGACGTTCGGCCTGCTCGACGAAGTGGCGGACCAGTTGCAGCTGGACGTCTGCCCGATGAGCTGGCCGGTCGGCATGGGCGGCGAGTTTGAGGGGATTTACGACTTCGCCACCAACCGGCTGATGCAGCCGAGCGGGCCGAGCAAGGAATTTGACGGCACGCGGCACCAGTTTACCGGGCTGGACGACCCGAAACTCGCCGATTTCCTGTCGCCAGATGGCCTGACCAAGCTGCGCGAGGAGGCCGAGCTGTCGCAGGGCGGCTATGCCGAGTTTGATCTCGACCGCTATCGCCAGGGTGACCTGACACCGGTCTATTTCGGTTCCGCGCTCAAATTGTTCGGCGTGACCGAGCTGATCGACGCGCTGGCCGCCCACGCCCCGCCACCACGCGCCCAGCCCGCCGAACCCGCCGCGGTCGAGCCGGAGGGCAGCGAGGTTACCGGCTTCATCTTCAAGGTGCAGGCCAATATGGACCCGATGCACCGCGACCGCATCGCCTTCATGCGGCTGGTGTCGGGCAAGTTCCGGCGCGGCATGAAGCTGACGCCGTCAGGCTCCGGCAAGGCGCTGGCGGTCCACTCGCCGATCCTCTTCTTCGCGCAGGATCGCGAGCTGGCAGACGAGGCCTATCCCGGCGATATTATCGGCATCCCCAACCATGGCGCGCTGCGCGTGGGCGATACGCTGAGCGAGAAACCGGGGCTGCGTTTTACCGGCCTGCCCAATTTTGCGCCGGAAATTTTGCGCAGGGTGCAGCTGAAAGACCCGACCAAGACCAAACAGTTGCGCAAGGCCCTGGACGACCTGTCCGAAGAGGGGGTGATCCAGGTATTCTACCCCGAAATCGGCAGCAACTGGATCGTCGGCGTCGTGGGCCAGCTCCAGCTGGAAGTGCTGATTTCCCGGCTGGACGCGGAATATAAGGTCGCGGCGGGCCTCGAACCCTCGCCCTTCGACACCGCCCGCTGGATCAGCGGTGACGAGGCGGCGATCAAGGATTTCATCGGCTTCAACGCCGCCAATATGGCCAAGGACCGCGACGGCGCGCTGGTATTCATGGCCCGCAGCGCCTGGGACATCGGTTACCAGCAGGAACGCCATCCCAAGATCAAGTTCAGCGCGACCAAGGAGCGGTAGAACGCCCCGTGTTCCCGCGAAGGCGGGAACCCAGTTGAGACGTTGGAACTGGATTCCCGCCTTCGCGGGAACACGGGGTGGCTATGCGCTAACCCAATCCTTGCGTAGCGCCCTGCCCGCCAGCGCCATGAATAGCCCCGCCAGCAGATAGAATCCCAGCGCCGCCACAATCGCGTAACGTAGCGACTCCGCGCCATAAGTCGGCGTCAATGCGTCGGACAGCGCCCCCACGCTCCAGCTGCCCAGTCCCAGCCCGACCAGATTGTTGATCAGCAGGAAGCTCGCCGCTGCGCTGGCGCGCATATGGGCGGGGACGAGGTGCTGAACGGCGGTCAGTACGGGGCCAAGCCAGACATAGACCAACGCCTGCGGGATCAGGAATAGCGCGAAGGCCACGCCCACGCTGTCGGACAGCACGCCGACCACGAACAGGGGCATCCCCACGACATAGCTGATCGCAGGCACCCAGGCATAATAGGCCTTGTCCTTGCCCCCCATCGCGTCGCCCAGCCAGCCGCCGAGCAGCACGCCCGCCACCCCGCCGATCAGCAGCAGCGCGCCCAGAAACTGCCCCGCGCCCATCAGGTCTAGGCCAAAGCTGCGCATCAACAGGCTCGGCAGCCAGAACGCGACGCCATAGCCGCACATCGAACTGCACGCCGCGCCCAGCGCCAGGAACCAGAAGCCGCGCTTGGCCGCCAATATGCCGAACACTGCGCTGACAGGCACCGCATCGCTCGCCAGCACCGGGCGCGCGGGTTCGCGCACCACCAGCCGGAACAAGGGCGCGATCAGCAGGCCCGCCAGCCCCACCGCGATGAAGGCGGTGCGCCACTCGACCGCCTGCGCAATATAGCCGCCCAGCAGCACGCCGCCCGCCGATCCCAAGGGAATACCGAGCGAATAAATAGAGAGCGCCCGCGCCCGCTGGTTCGCCGGGAAATAATCGGAAATCACGGCATAGGATGGCGCGACGCCGCCCGCCTCTCCCACGCCCACGCCGACGCGGAAAGCGAACATCTGCCAGAAACTGCCCGCCAATCCGCACAAGGCGGTAAAGCCGCTCCACACGGCGAGGGAGACGGTGATCACCCAGGTCCGGCTGGTACGGTCGGCCAGCAGCGCCAGCGGAATGGCCAGCGTCGAATAGAGCAAGGCAAAGGCGATCCCGCCCAGCGCGCCCAACTGCCCGTCGGTGAGACCCAGCTCCGCCTTGATCGGGCCAGCCAGGATGCCAAGGATCTGCCGGTCGAGGAAGTTGAACGTATAGACCAACAGCAGCATCGCCAGCACGACGCCGCGATAGGCGGGGGAAACGGGTGCCGGGGTGGCGGGTGTTGGGTCGGTCATGCTTGCTTCTTACGCTCCCTACCGCCCAGCAACAGCGTGTTCCCGCGCAGGCGGGAACCCAGTCCCGCCGTGGCACTGGATTCCCGCCTGCGCGGGAATACCGAACCTAGAACTTCACCGTCCCCGTGACGAACACTTGCCGGGGATTGCCGTAAAAGGCGGTCAGCGTGCCTTCCTTGCCCAGCGAAGGGGTCGGGAAACCGGCGGCATTGTTGATGATCGCACCGGTCGTCGCATTGGCCGCGACGAAGGTGTAGCCCGACGTCTTATATTCCTTGTCCAGCAAATTCTTGCCATGCAGCCCGACCGTCCAGCGATCGTCCGGTGCGGTATAGACGATGCTGGCGTCCCACAGGGCAAAGCCCTTCTGGTCGATATAGGGGTTGGGGACTTCAAACTGATAGGTCTTGCTGCGCCACGACACGGTGCTGCCTGCGTACAGGCTGCCGTCGCCCACCGGGGTAGTGTAGCCCAGCGTGCCGCTGGCGGTCCATTTGGGGGTGTTCTGCACTTCGCGGAAGGCAGCGACATCGGTCGGCACACCGCCAATATTGGTGATATATTCGCGATATTCCGCGTCGATGAAGCCCACCGCCGTGGCCAGGCTCAGCCGATCGCCGCCGGTCAGGAAATCCTGCGCCAGCCGCGCGTTGCTTTCAAATTCCAGCCCTTTGAACCGTGCCTTGCCCGCATTGGACACAACCCCGCAGAAGGAGGGGATGCCGCCGACCGAGCAGGCGACGGAGCCGGGGATCTGCACGTCGGTATAATCGGCATAGAAGCCCGCAACCGCGACATAGAGCGCGCCGTTCATGAAGTTGCCCTTATAGCCCACTTCATAGCTTTCGACGCTTTCGGGGCGGAAGCTCAGGAAGGACGCTATCTCGCTATCCTCGCGGATGCCGTTGCTGTTGAGATCTGGTGCATTGGTGCCGACCCCGCGCGGGTCGAAACCGCCACCCTTGAAGCCCTGCGCATAGCTGGCATAGATATTATGATCAGGCGTCGGCTTGTAGCTGATCGAGACGCGCGGGGTGAATTTCTTATATTCGCGCTCACCGTTGAAATTGGTGCTGGGTGCGCCGAACGCCACGCCCGCGCCGCCGAATACCGGCGACCCGCCACCCAGATAATTTTGCCGCAAAATGTCGGCCCGGCGCTTGTCCCAAGTATAGCGACCACCCGCTGAAATGCTCAACTGCTGCGAAATGTCGAAGGTGAAATCGCCAAACACGGCATAGGTTTCGGTGTCGACATCGGCCTGGGTGAAGGCGGTCAGGCCGGGGACGGTGGTAAACAGGCGCACGTCGAACGCGGTGTCGGCCTTGGCATCCAGATAGTAGAAGCCCAGCAGGCCGTGCAGTGGGCCGCTGTCATACAGAAGCTGGAATTCCTGGCTTAGCTGCTCGTTGAAGTAGAAAGCCGGGACGTCGACATCGACCGCGGGCAGCGCGTCGAAATCGATCGGTGATGCGCTGTCATCCTTGCGCCACGCGCTGATCGACCGCAGCGTCACCGCGTCGGACAATTCCGCCGTGATATTCATCGAAAGCCCGTAGGACTTCACATATTGCTTGGGATCGACCAGCCCGCCGCGTGTGTCGAACACATCGCCCAGCACCGGCGCACCCGACAATTGGCCGGGGATCAGGCGATGGCCGCCGCGTGCGCTGCTATTATCCTTGGTATAGTCGCCGGTGATCCGCATCAGCACCGGCTGGCCATAGCCGCCCATCTCGAACGTCGCACGCCCGGCCCAGACATCCTTGTTGTAATTCTCGTCCCCGGTGGTGAGATTGTCGCCAAAGCCACCGCGCGACAGGCGGGCAAAGGCGCCGCCGACCCGGATCATGTCGCCGATCGGCGCCGACACGCTGATGATGCCATCGGCCTGATCATAAGTGCCATAGCTGCCCTTGATCTTGAGCGCGAAATCCTGCGGCAGCATCTTGGTCACATATTTGACCGCGCCGCCGATCGTGTTGCGGCCATAAAGCGTCCCCTGCGGCCCGCGCAGCACTTCGATCCGCTCGACATCATAAATGTCCAGGATCGCGCCCTGCGGCCGGTTCAGATAGACATCGTCCAGATAGATGCCCACGCCCTGCTCGAAGCCGGACACCGGGTCCTGCTGGCCCACGCCGCGGATGAAGGCGGTCAGCGTCGAATTGGTGCCGCGCGATGCTTCCAGCGTGGTGTTGGGGGTCAGGTTCGCCAGATCGGTAATGTCGATCGCGCCCTGGCTTTCGAGCTTGTCGCCGGAAAAGGCGCTGACCGCGATCGGCACGCTGACCAATGTTTCCTCGCGGCGGCGGGCGGTGACGATGATCGCGCCTTCGCTGTCGTCGGCGGCACCCTGCGGCGCGTCCTGGGCAATGGCGGGTAGGGCCAGCACGCCGGTCCAGGCGGCGGAGGCAAGGGCTAGTGCGCGGATGCTGTGATAGGCCTTCATGAGCGGTTCCTCTCCTGAATTGAGTGCGCCCGGTTGGCGGGTCGCTATGTGTCTTGCCCGATTCGATAATGAAAGTTGAACCATCTTTCAACTTCAAATATAGGACGGGCTATCGACGCGGCCAAATTGCGGTAAAAAGAACACAGCGACGGGGGAGAGACTATGACCGATCAGGGGCTTGGCAGGGACGACAAGACACCCCGCACCGCGCGCGGCGAACGCACCCGCCGTGCGTTGCTGGAGGCGGCCGCGCAGGAATTCGGCGAAAAGGGATTTCACGAAGGATCGATCAGCGGCATCACCCGTCGGGCGGGCTGTGCGCTGGGCAGTTTTTACACCTATTTCGATACCAAGGATGATATTTTCCGCGCGCTGGTGGCCGACATGTCAGGGCAGGTGCGCGACTATGTGTCACCCCGCATCGCGACGGCGCGCGACGGCATCGACGCTGAACGAATCGGCCTGCTCAGTTTCCTGGAGTTCGCCCGGTCGCACAAGGAAATCTACCGCATCATCGACGAATCGGAGTTCGTCGATCAGGCCGCCTACCGCGCCCATTATGAAAATACCGCCGCCCGGATGACGACCCGCCTGGCCAAAGCCGCAGAGCGCGGCGACGTGCGCGGCGACGTGGAGGAGGTCCACGCCTGGGCGATCATGGGCATGAACGTGTTTCTGGGGCTGCGCTACGGCGTCTGGGACGATAGCCGTCCGGCCGACGAAATTGCCGCCATCGCCAATGCGCTGATCGAAAAGGGGATCGGAGCGCGGGGATGAGGCGCCCGTCCTAGCGGACGTTCAGTCCCAGTTCGCCCAGCAGTTGCCCTGCCTGGCTGCGCGAAATGGTCGCGCCCCGGAACAGCCCCGCATCGACCAGCCGCAGCCCGCCAAGATCGGCCGACCGCAAGTCCGCGCCGTCAAAGCGCGATCCCGCCATAGTGGCGTCCCGCAGACTGCAATCCTCGAAAACCGTGTGGCGAAAATCGCATTTGCGCAGATCCGCCTGCGAAAAATCGACCCTCGTCATCACCTGCTTGCGAAACGAGAAACCCGACAGTTTCGCGTTGATCAGCAGCGTTTCGACAAAGGACAGGTCCATGCCCCTGGCGTCGGTGAAATCCGCGCCCGTCAGCTTGGCGTTGTTGAACGTCGCCGACGTCAGCACCGCGCGCCGAAAGCTACTATTGTTGAAATCGCTGGCGGTGACCTGCGCCTCGCTCAGGTCCGCGCCGGTAAAATTGGCGAAGGGCGCGCGGCATGATGTCCATATGGTCCGGTCCAACTTTGCGCCGGTCAGATCCGCCTTGCGCAGCGTGCATCGCTCGAACGTCCATCCCGACAGGGTCAGGCCGGACAGGTCGGCTTCCTCCAGCTGACAGTCGACCAGCCGGTGCGGTCCTGCCCGCAACGCTTCGACATCCTCCCGTGACAGCGTCCGCCCTGCAATCGCCCTTTCGGAAAACAGATCATCCATCACCCGGTCACCCACCTATTTCCGCAGCAAAAACACCGCATGTTCGGCAAACAGATTGGCGTTGGCGTGGGTGGTTTCCTTGTCGCCCTTCAGGAACCATTGCCCGTCGATGGTCCAGCCGCGCTCCTTCACCAGCGCGCGGAAATCGTCCACCGTCACATGATGGATGTTGAGCGTGTCGTACCATGTGTCGGGCAACAGCCGCGTCACCGGCATCCGCCCGCCCCACAGCAGCGAAATCCGCCCACGCCAATGGGCAAAATTGGGGAAGGACACGAAGGCCTGCCTGCCGATCCGCAGCAATTCCTCCACCACCAGATCGGGCCGCCGCGTCGTCTGAAGCGTCTGGCTCAATATCGCATAGTCGAAGCTGGCGTCGGGATAATAGCGCAGGTCGGTGTCCGCGTCGCCCTGCACCACCGACAGGCCACGCCCGACAGCGTCCGCAACGTTCGATCCGTCAATCTCCAGCCCGCGCGCATCGACCCCTACATTGTCGCGCAGCGCCGCCATCAGCGCGCCGTCGCCACAGCCCACGTCCAGCACCCGCGCACCCTGCCGCACCGTGCGCGCGATCAGCGCGAGATCGGGCCGCAACTGCTCACTCACGCCCGGCCACCTTTCAGGAAGCCGTCGACGACGCGGTTCAATTCAGGACATTCCAGCAGGAAAGCGTCATGACCGAACGGGCTGGACAGTTCGACGAAACTCGCCTGCGCACCCCCGGCGTTGAGCGCATGGACGATGATCCGCGATTCCGCCGTCGGATAGAGCCAGTCGGTATCGAAACTGACGAGGCAGAAGCGCGCCTTGCTGGCGGTAAACGCCCTGGCCAGCGACCCGCCATGATCCTCGGCAATGTCATAATAGTCCATGGCGCGAGTGATGTAGAGGTAGCTGTTCGCATCGAACCGCTCGACAAAGCTCAGCCCCTGATGGCGCAAATAGCTTTCCACCTGAAAATCCGCGTCGAAGCCGAATGTCTTGGCGTCGCGCCCCTGCAAGCGCCGCCCGAATTTCTCGGTCAGCCCCGCTTCGGACAGGTAGGTGATATGCGCCGCCATCCGCGCGACCGCCAGGCCCGCGCTCGGCACTTGCCCGTCGGCATAATAATCGCCGCCGCGCCAGTGGGGGTCGGCCATGATCGCCTGCCGACCGACCTCGTGAAAGGCGATATTCTGGGCGCTGTGCCGCGCAGTCGACGCAATGACGATGCAGCTTTCCACCCGTTGCGGAAACAACGTCGGCCAGGTCAGCGCCTGCATCCCGCCCATCGATCCGCCGATCACCGCCGACAGCCGATCCACCCCCAGATGGTCGAGCAGCATGGCCTGCGCCCGCACCATGTCGGCGATGGTCAGCACCGGAAAGCGCATGGCAAAGGGCGCGCCGGTGGCCGCGTCCAGGCTGGCCGGGCCGCTCGATCCCATGCAGCTGCCGATGACATTGGCGCAGACGATGAAATGGCGCGCCGGATCGACCGGTCGGCCCTCCCCCACCAGCCGCCACCACCAGCCGGGCTTACCCGTCACCGGATGGTCCGACGCCACATATTGGTCGCCGGTCAGCGCATGGCAGATCAGGATCGCGTTGGACCGGTCAGCGTTCAGCGTGCCATAGGTTTCATAGGCGATATCGACCGGCCCCAGCGCCGCGCCGCTATCCAGCGGCAACGGCCCGGCAAGCCGAACCTGTCGGCGCAGGCCGAAACGGCTGTCATCTGTCATAGAGAGGCTGGCCATGGTCGCGCCGGGCTAGGACCACGGTGGAGCGCTGTCAATCTGGACGGGCGCTTTGCCTTTGGCGCGGAAGCCGCTAAAGCGCGTCGCCATGACAGAGACACTTGTAAAACCCGCTCCCAAGGACTGGATTCTCGGCATTTCGCCCTATGTGCCGGGCAAGTCCGCGACCGATGATGGCCGCCCGCTGATCAAGCTGTCGGCCAATGAAAATCCGCTGGGTACGGGCGCTGCCGCGCGCGCCGCGCTGGTCGCCGCCACCGCCGACCTTGCCACCTATCCCGATCCGGGCGCGACCAGGCTGCGTGAGGCGATCGGCGCGGTGCATGGGCTGGACCCGGCGCGGATCATCTACGGCACCGGATCGGACGAGTTGCTGCACATCGCCGCCAGCGCCTATGCCGGGCCGGGCGATGAAGTGCTGTATGTGCGCTATGGCTTTGCCGTTTACGACATCGCCGCCCGCCGCGTCGGCGCGACCCCGGTGATCGCGCCGGACAAGGATTATGCGACCGACGTGGACGCGCTGCTGGCGGCAGTGACGGACAAGACCAAGGTCGTGTTCCTCGCCAATCCCAACAACCCCACCGGCACGATGACCAGCCGCGAAGAGATTGCGCGCCTGCACGCGGGCCTGCGCCCCGATATCTTGTTCGTGCTGGATCAGGCCTATGCCGAATATCTGGACGCTGACGAGGATGATGGTGGGCTGGAACTGGCCAATACCGCCAACAATGTTTTCGTCACCCGCACATTCTCCAAGATTTACGGGCTGGCGGCGGAGCGGATCGGCTGGGGCTATGCCAGTGCGGAGGTGATCGACATTCTCCACCGCATCCGCGCCCCGTTCAACGTCACGACCGCTGGCCAGGCCGCCGCGATCGCCGCGATCAACGACAGCGGCTGGGTCGAATCGAGCCGCACCCATAATGCGCGCTGGCGCGAATGGCTGGCTGGCGAGGTGGCGGCCCTGTCCAACCATGGCCTGCGCGTAGTGCCGAGCAAGACCAACTTCCTGCTGATCCTGTTCGATGGCAAGCTGACCGCAGAGGCCGCGATGAAGGGATTGTGGGAAGAAGGCTATGCCACCCGCTGGTTGCCCGGCCAGGGGCTGCCCAACGGCCTGCGCATCACCATCGGCACCAAGGCGCAGACCCGCGCGGTCGCCAACAAGCTGCGCGCCATGGCGGAATCGGCCTGACGCGATGCTGCCGTTCGCCCGCATCACCATCATCGGCCTTGGCCTGATCGGCTCCTCGCTTGCCCGCGCCATCCGGGCGGAAATGCCCACGGTGCGGGTCACCGGCCATGATGCCGATCCGGCGGTGCGGGACACCGCCCGGCGGATCTACCTGTGCGACGACATCACCGACACGGCGGGCGCTTCGGTCACCGACGCCGATCTGGTGGTGCTGTGCGTGCCGGTCCGCGCCATGGGCGCGGCGGCGGCGGAACTGGCCGATGATCTGCACGCCGACGCGATCATCAGCGATGTCGGATCATGCAAGGCGGACGTGCTGGCGCAACTGGTCGCAGCGCTCCCCGGACGGACGATCATCCCGGCGCATCCGGTCGCAGGCACGGAGAATAGCGGGCCGGAAGCAGGCTTTGCCACATTGTTCAAGGGCCGCTGGTGCATCGTCACCCCGCCCGCTGACGCTGATCCGGCAGCGGTCGAGCGGGTTGCCGAACTGTGGCGGCGAGTCGGCGCGGACGTCGAGATGATGGACCCGGCGCATCATGATCTGGTGCTGGCCGTGACCAGCCATTTGCCGCATCTGATCGCCTACACTATCGTCGGAACGGCCAGCGATCTGGAAAATGTGACGCAGTCGGAAGTCATCAAATATTCCGCCGGCGGCTTTCGCGATTTCACCCGCATCGCCGCGTCCGATCCGACCATGTGGCGCGACGTGTTCCTGGCCAACAAGGACGCGGTGCTGGAAATGCTCCAGCGCTTTTCGGAGGATCTGTCAGCGCTGCAACGGGCGATCCGCTGGAATGACGGCGACGCGCTGTTCAACCTGTTCACCCACACCCGCGCCATCCGCCGGTCGATCATCGAACAGGGTCAGGACGACGCCAAGCCCGATTTTGGCCGGGCGCATTAAGCCAAAGCAGAGGGCGGGTTCAGCGCGTTGATCGCGGCATGGACCCGCACTTCCGCCTCGCGCCGGTCCAGCCCGGCGGGGACGATCTCGCCGACCTTGTACGTGATGACGCCCGCTTTTTTGAGGAAACTGCCCTTGGGCGATACCAGCCCGCTGTTGAGCGCAATCGGCACCACGGGCAGCCCCAGCAGCGCATAGAGGCCGGCAAAGCCCGACCGTAACGGCGGTGCTTCGCCATGGGGAACGCGGGTGCCTTCGGGGAAGATGCAGACCGCCCTTCCGGCTTCATTGGCTTCCTTGGCGCGGGTCCGCAACGTCCGCATCGCACTCGCCCCGGCGGTGCGTTCGATCGGGATCAGGCCGTAACGGTCGGCAATGGTCCCCCATAGCGGAATATCGAACAGCTCCCGCTTGGCGGCGATCACCGGTCGGTCGAACACGCACAGCATGTCGATCGTCTCGAACATCGATTCATGCTTGACGATATAGAGATAGGGACCAAGCGGCAGATCGCCTTCTATCACCACCTTCTGCCCAAGCAGCCAGCGGGCGCAATAGCGGTGGAACCAGCCCCACACCGTCGACACACGCTGCACGGTGGGCGGCGAAAAACTGCTGGATATCAAGGCAGCCAGCACCAGCAGCAGGCTGCCGGGATAGAAGATGAGCGAAAAGACGATGGAGCGCAGCAAGGTGATCATCGGAGCGCTATGCCATCAAATGCCAAGAAGTGCAGCCGCGCGGCGCAGCAGATATTTATTATATTCGCGCGCCAGCATCGTCAGGCTGGGGCGGCTGGGCACGGCATCATAGACGATGGCGACCCGGCCGGGCAGCGCCTGCCGCAATTCTAGCGCAGCGCGGCGCATATGCCAGTCGGTGGTGATCAGCCGCACCGTCTTATAATCGCGCCGTTCCAGCCAGCGCGCGGTTTCGATGGCGTTGGACCGTGTGTCGATCGCTTCGCGGCCCAAGGTGATGCAGCAGGTGAACAAGGCTTCGGGCGTCTGATATTGCGCCGCCAGTTCGCCCGGACGGACCGACCGGTCAACGCCGGAAATCAGCATCCGCTTGGCCGCCCCGCCCTGCAACAGGGCAATGCCCCGGTCGATCCGCCCCGCGCCGCCGGTCAGCACGACGATCGCGTCGGTCTGGCGCCCGTCGAGCGGCTGGGGCAGGAAGATCGCAAACCACACAAAGCCCAGCATCCAGCCCAGCAGCGAGACGGCGAGCAGCCGGACGATCACAGCGCCCGCCCCAGCGCCCGCAACACCGTCCAACGCGCCGCCAGCGTCGCCAATATGACGCCCGCCACCGGCAGCAATGCCAGCACCGCCCAACTGATCGGCGGCAGGCGCACCGCGCCCAGCAGTTCCGAACCAGTCGCGCTCAACCGCAGGCCGATCAGCAGGATAACGAAGGCAGCGAAGGCAAAGCCCAGCGCGCTGCCCAGCATGGCGTCGAGGCCAATGCGGCGCTGGAACAGCCGGGCAATCTGGACGTCGGTGGACCCCATCAGGTGCAGCACCTCGATAGTGCCACGATGGCTGTCATGCGCGCCGCGCGCCGCCAGCACCACGACCGCCCCGGTCGCCAGCGTCATCAGCAATACGACCCCGGCGGCCAGCCAGCCCAGCGCCGACAGCAAACCGGCAAGCGGCAGCAGGAAGGCGGCATGGGGTTCGATCCGCAAGGCAGGCGACAGCCCGCCGAGCAGGCGGCGCAGCCGCGCGACCTTTGCATCGGCATCGCCGGGCGTCAGCGTCACGTCGATCAAAGCGGGCAGCAGCAGGTCGCCGCTGGTCGCTTCCTCTCCCAGCCAGGGGCGGATCTGGTCGGCCAGCAAAGCGGGATCGACTGCGGCGGCAGCCTGCACCCCGTCCGCGCCGCGCAATGCGGTCAGCGCTCGTGCGGCGAGTTGGTCGCGCTGTTGAGGGTTCGCCTCCACCACCTGTACGCTGGCGCGTCCGGCCAGATCCGCACTCATCGACTGGACCGCCGCGCCCAGACCCAGCCCGGCGGCGGCGGCCAGCACGGTCAGGAACATCATGATCGCAATGATCCACAGCATCGGCCCGGCCACCCGCCCCCCGGGCAGCAGGCGATGGCGCGCGGCGGCGGCGGCACGGCGATCCGCACGCGACACCATCACTCGCTGCCCTGCGGGCACGGCGGATAACGCAGCGATCCGGTCGGGTCGGCCAGCCGTCCCTTGTCCAGCCGCATCATCTGCGCGCCCGAGACCTGCGCGATCAGCGGCAGGTCGTGGGTAGCAACGACGATGGTGGTGCCAAGGCGATTGAGCGCCTCGAACAGGGTCATGAGGCGGCGGGCCATGTCAGCATCAACGTTGCCGGTCGGTTCGTCCGCCACCAAAATTTCGGGCCGCCCGATCACCGCACGGGCGATGGCGACGCGCTGCTGCTCCCCGCCCGACAGGGTCGCGGGCCGCGCCTGCCCGCGGTCGCCAAGCCCGACCCAATTGAGCATCTCGGTAACGGGGGCGTCGATCTCCCCCTCCTCCATGCCAGCCACGCGGAGCGGCAGGGCGATATTGTCATAGGCGGACAGATGCGGGACCAGCCGGAAATCCTGAAACACCACGCCGATGCGGCGGCGGAAACCGGGAAGGCGTTTGCGCGGCAGGGTCACGACATCTTCGCCGAACAGGCGGATGACGCCCCGGCTGGGGCGCTGGGCGAGGTAGAGCAATTTGAGCAACGATGTCTTGCCCGCGCCCGATGCGCCGGTCAGGAAATAAAAGCCGCCGCCCGCCAGCGTGAAGCTGACGTCGGACAGCGTTTCACTGTCCAGACCATAGCGCAGGCCGACATTCTCGAACTGGACGATGGCCGACATGTCTTGAAATATGGCGCTCGCGCGCTCCCTGTTCCCCGGAAGCACAGCCATGGCACAGCGGGCAGGCAGCCGTAAAGCCCGGCCCGCATCTTGCCGCGAGTCGCGACGGAATGACGCCAACATAAGTTGACCGCTTGCGCGCGAGTCCCTGCCATGCCTATGAAGCAACATGATCCTGGTGTGCCCCAATTGCGCGACGCGCTATGTCGTGCCGGACAGCGCCGTCGGTCCGGCCGGCCGCCAGGTCCGCTGTGCCGCGTGCAAGCATAGCTGGTTCCA
Source organism: Sphingobium sp. FG58 (assembly GCF_057809055.1). Taxonomy (NCBI): domain Bacteria; kingdom Pseudomonadati; phylum Pseudomonadota; class Alphaproteobacteria; order Sphingomonadales; family Sphingobiaceae; genus Sphingobium; species Sphingobium sp. FG58. The sequence goes on from NZ_JBMDJF010000006.1 coordinate 219,973, forward strand.
GCAACCAGCCGCCCTGCCGCCGCGCGAGAGCGCACCGGTCGAGGCGCCAGTGGTCGTGCCGCCGGTTGCGGCACCGGTCGAACCGGTCGCCCCGCCCGCGCCAATAGCCGCACCGGAAGCCGCCGAAGCCGTGGCCTCTGTGCCGGAGGAAGTCGCGCCCGTTGCGCCGCCGATCGCCGCGCCTGCGGACAATCGGATCGACGATATTTACGCCGGTGCGCCGGTCGACCCCGCGCAGGATAGCCAGTTCGCGCCCGCCCCGCCGTTCAAGCCGCGGCGCAATCCAGTCAAGCTGTGGACCTATGCCGCGATCGCCTTTGCCGCGCTTGTGGCCGCGGCGGGGGGTGCCTTCTATTATTTCGGGCCACCCGGATGGGCGGTCAGCCTGGGGCTGGTGGCCGAAGAGGGCGATCCTGATCTGCTCTTCTATCTGTCCAAGCCGGCCGAACGGCGCAAGCTGCCGACGGGCGAGGAATATTTCGCGTTCGGTGCGCGGATCGTCAACAGCGGGACGCAGGCGCTGCCGGTCCCCCCGGTGCTGGTGCAATTGCGCGACCGGCAGAACCGGCTGGTGTTCAGCTGGACGACCAAGGCGGACAAGAGCCGGCTGAAGCCAGGCGAGGAAGCCTCGATCAACGAGAGCCGGATCGACATTCCCAAAAATGCCGAGAATCTGTCGCTGACCTTTGTGCAGTAGGGCGACGGCGCGTCCAGCCGCCTGCCTCCTCCACCATCGGCTGCGCCGACGGTCGCCCTCCCCGAACCGGCAGCGTTATCGCATATCGAACTGCCCCCTCCTTCATCGTCATGCTGAACTTGCTTCAGCATCCATTTCGCGTCTCCAGCTGCGGCTTTTGGGGCCCGATGGATCCTGAAATAAATTCAGGATGACGATGTAGGGATAACGAAAAGTCATATGCAATTCCCCTCCCCGAAACGGGGCTTTTTACGGATAGCTGACCGTCTTGGGCCGTCCCTGCGGGATGGGGATGAACTCCTGATCGTCGCCGGGGATCAGGGGGAAGCGCAGCGCGTCCCAATCTTCGCGTGCCTGCATCAGCCGGTCCTGGCGGGAGGAAACGAAGTTCCACCAGACATGGCGCGGCGTCTTGAAGGCTTCGCCGCCGCACAGGACGACGCGGCCACCATCGACGCTCATCAATGTGGCGCTGGTGCCGGGGCGCAGGACGTAGAGCGTCTGAGGGGCCAGCATCATCCCGTCGAGCGCAGCGTCGCCGCCCGACACGTAAATCGCGCGTTCGTCGGTGGACGGGTCGATCGGCACGCGGCCGCCGGGGGACAGCTGGATATCGGCGTAGATGGTGTCGGCATAGGTGGTGACAGGCGAGGCTGCGCCCCAGAGCGACCCCATGATGACGCGGGCGCGGACGCCATGCGTCTCGATCACCGGCAGGCCGCCCTCGCCGACATGCTCGAACGCCGGGTCCATTTCCTCCAGCGCGTCGGGGAGCGCCAGCCAGGTCTGGATAGCGGACAGCTTGGAGAGCTTGGCGCGCTCCTCATCGGGCGATCGTTCGCTGTGAACGATGCCCTTGCCCGCCGTCATCAGATTGACCGCGCCCGCCTCGACGATCTGCTCCGTCCCCAGCGAATCCCGGTGGAAGAAGGCCCCTTCATACATATAGGTGACGGTGGCGAGATTGATGTGCGGATGGGGGCGGACGTCGATACCCTGCCCCGCGCCGATCTTGGCTGGCCCCGCCTGATCGAAGAAGATGAACGGGCCGACCATCGTGCGCCCCTTGGCGGGCAACGACCGGTGGACCTTGAAATCGCCCAGATCATGGGTGGTGGGCGTGATCGTCTGGATGATGAGATCGTCCATGGTCATCAGGCTTCTCCGGGTGCGCGCGCCTTGATGGCCAGCGCATGGACCTTGTCGCGCAGCAAGTCGGCCAGCGCCGCGTTGACCATGCGCTGGCGGGCGACGCGATTCTGACCGGTGAAGCGATCCGACACGATGTCCACGGTGAAATGGCTTTCGCCAGAGCCATCATGCCCGGCATGGCCGCGATGCTTTTCGCTGTCGTCGATCACGGCCAGCTGTTGCGGGGTCAGGGCATTTTGCAGCCGCGTTTCGATTTCGGTGGCCACTGGGCCTTTCAGAATCTGGGTCATGCCGCCTATATAGACGCTTTGCCGCGACTTGCATCAGGACAGTTTTGTCGACCGACCCTTTCTCGACCCGCCGCTTCAACCGCTTTCATGGCCGGGTGGAGGGCGACCGCCCCTGCTGGGTGAGCGGCTGCCCCGAAGCGGGCGAGTTCCGTGCGCCGCCGCTGGAGGGCAGCGCCCGCCCCGGCGATGAGGGGCCGCGCTGGCGCTGGTTGTGCCTGGACCATGTGCGCGAGTTCAACCAGGGCTATAATTTCTTCACCGGCATGTCGCCGGAGGAAATCGCCGCTGCCCAGCGCCCCTTTGCCGGATGGGAACGGGAGACGCGCGCTTTTTCCTCCAACGCGCACAGCCCGCCGCCCAAATGGTCCGATTTCTCCGACCCGCTCGACGCCATCGGGGCGAAGTTCAAGGAGCGGGTGGCCAAGGCACGGGCCGATGCGCAGATGCGGCAGGACGGGAAATTCCTGTCGGCCGAGGACCGCAAGGCGCTGCGCGTCATGGAGCTGGAGATCGACGCCGACCGCAAGGCGCTGCGCACTCGCTATACCCAGTTGCTGCGCCGCTATCACCCCGACCATAATGGCGGCGACCGCAGCCATGAAAGCGCGTTGCAGGCCGTGATCGAGGCCTATGGCCATTTGAAGAAGGCGGCAGTGTTCGCCTAAAGTTTCCGTGATGGTCAAAAGTGTTCCCGCGCAGGCGGGAACCCAGTTCTGACGGCGGGACTGGGTTCCCGCCTGCGCGGGAACACGGATACCTTAACTTCGCATATTTCCCGGTAAATGCGACATTTTCATGCGCAATTACGTAATTTCATTACGTTTCGTGTGTCGCGATCGACGATGGGAAAGAGCAGGTTCGAGCATGGCAGTATAGGGCCGTGTAGGACAGCCTTGTCCTGATGCGGCGGCGATGCCATAGGGCGCGGCCCCTTCCCCGGAGACAGATCATGCAGGACGTGCCGCGCGCGCTGGGCCTAGATTTCGGCACGACCAACAGCGTCGTCGCCATCGCCACCGGCCAGCAGTCCGATCTGGTCGAATTTGCAGGCAGGCAAGCGACCGGCGCGGTGTTCCGGTCGGCGCTCTGTTTCTGGCATGAGGAAGGCGTCAAGGGCGGGCTGGCGCATGAGGCGGGGCCGTGGGCGATCGCCGAATATATGGAATATCCAGAGGATAGCCGCTTCCTCCAGTCGTTCAAGTCGGTCGCCGCCAGCCCGATCTTCGAGAGCGCCAATATATTCGAGAAGCGCTATCGCTTCGAGGAATTGGGGGCGATGTTCCTCCATCGCATGGTCGGCCATGCGGGCGGCGCATTGGACCAAAGGCCGGAACGGATCATCGTCGGGCGGCCAGTGACCTATGCCGGGTCGCGGCCTGACGAGGCGCTGGCGCGCAAACGCTATGACGCGATGTTTGCCGGGTTCGGTGCCGACATCCATTATGTCTATGAACCGTTGGGCGCCGCGTTCAGCTATGCCAGCCGTTTGACCCAGGCCGCGACGATTTTGGTCGCAGATTTCGGCGGCGGCACCAGCGATTTTTCCATCGTGCGGGTGGAGGCACCGGGCGCAGCGCGGCGGGCGACGCCCTTGGGGTCGGCGGGTATCGGCATTGCGGGCGACCGGTTCGACTATCGGATCATGGACCATCTGGTGCTGCCGATGTTGGGCAAGGGCGGCAGTTACCAGTCGTTCGGCAAGACTCTGGAGATACCGCGCAGCTATTTTGCCGACTTCGCCGACTGGTCGCGGCTGGCGCTGATGCGCAACCGGCGGACGATGGACGAACTGGCGCGGTTGCAGAAGTCCGCCGATGAACCCGCCGCGATCGGGCGGATGATGACGGTGATCGAGAAGGAACTGGGCTATCCGCTCTATGATGCGGTGGGGAGCCTCAAGCGGGCGTTGTCGGCGCAGGAGAGCGCAGCGTTCCGCTTTGCCGGCGGCGGGCTGGAGATCGAAACGCAGGTGAGCCGTACAGATTTCGAGCGCTGGATCGCGCCCGATATCGCCCGGATCGAGGCAACAGTGGACAAGGCGCTGGCGACCGCCGGGGTAACCGCAGACAGCATCGACCGGGTGTTCCTGACCGGCGGATCGTCACTGATTCCGGCAATACGGGGGATATTCGATACGCGCTTCGGGGCGGATCGGATTGCGACCGGGGGCGAACTCACATCGATCGCGCATGGGCTGGCACTGATCGGGCAGGAGGCCAATCTGGCCGAATGGGCCGCTTGATCCGGCGCATCCTTGCCCCCACTCTATCGACACGGCCGCGATGGATCGGCTAGAGCATTTTCGAGTTGGCCGGTAACGGACAACGGCTCGGAAAATGCGAAATCAAAAGCAAAGAGCATTTCCGCTCTTGTGGAAAGGCTCTACGGCTGGCGTGACTCGCAGGAAGATGATGACCCGATGACTGATATTTCCAACGTTCAGCCCGACACGCGCGCCGAAACGCTGATGGATGCCCCCGACCGGTTCGTGGATGCCCGCGATGTGTTCGGCATCGACGTCGACATGCAAATTCCCGCCTTCAGCGAAGCCGACGAGCGGGTGCCGGACCTGGACCCCGCTTATGTGTTCGACCCGGACACCACGCTGGCGATCCTGGCGGGCTTCGCGTTCAACCGCCGCGTCATGGTGCAGGGCTATCATGGCACCGGCAAGTCGAGCCATATCGAGCAGGTCGCCGCGCGCCTGAAATGGCCGTGCATCCGCATCAATCTGGACGCGCATATCAGCCGCATCGACCTGGTCGGGCGTGACGCCATCGTCCTGAAAGACGGGCAGCAGGTTACCGAGTTCAAGGAAGGCCTGCTCCCCTGGTCGTTGCAGCGCCCGGTCGCCCTGGTGTTCGACGAATATGATGCGGGCCGCCCCGACGTGATGTTCGTGATCCAGCGCGTGCTGGAAACCGACGGCAAGATGACGTTGCTCGACCAGAATCGCGTGATCCGCCCCAACCCCTATTTCCGCCTTTTCGCGACCGCCAATACGGTGGGTCTGGGCGACACGACCGGCCTGTATCATGGCACGCAGCAGATCAACCAGGGCCAGATGGACCGGTGGAATCTGGTGGTGGCGCTCAATTACCTGCCCGCCGCGACCGAGGCGCAGGTGGTGCTGGCCAAGTCCGGCGAATATGATCATGAGGGCGGCCGCAAGGAAGTCGAGAATATGATCAAGGTCGCCGAACTGACGCGGCAGGGCTTCATCAACGGCGATATTTCGACCGTCATGTCGCCCCGTACCGTGATCAGCTGGGCGCAAAATGCGCTGATCTTCAAAAATGTCGGCTTCGCCTTCCGCCTCTCCTTCCTCAACAAATGCGACGAGGCGGAACGGGCGCTGGTGGCTGAATATTATCAGCGCGTGTTCGGCAAGGATCTGCCGGAGAGCGTCGTGGGGAAGGCGGGGTAGTAGCCGCAGGAGCATCATGGACAAGCAGACAGCCATCACCCGCCTGAAAGCCCGTGAAGCAGAATTGCGGGCCATGGGTGTCGTGAGCCTGTCGCTGTTCGGATCGACCGCGCGCGGCGATGCGCGGTCGGATTCGGACGTGGACGTCGCCGTGACCATCGACGAGGCCGCGCGCATGGACCTGTTCCGCTTTGCAGCCATGTCCAGCTGGTTGGGAGACTGGCTGGACGTTCCGGTCGATCTGGTCAGCGAACCGGCGCGAAAAGCGCGCTTCCAGGCGGAAATCGACAAGGATCGGGTGCGTGTCTTCTAGTCGGGAGCAGCATCGGCTGCTGGACATCGTGGAAAATTGCGATGCGATTGCGGTCTATATCGACGGGCTGGACTATGCGCGTTTTGCTGCCGATCGAAAGACGATCGATGCGTCGGAACGCTGTTTGCAACGGATCACAGAAGCAGAGATCAAGATCGGCAAGGACCGGATGGGCGCGATTGCCCCGTCCATCCCGGCTGACGCCATCCGGGGACTGGGGAATATGTTGCGTCACCATTATGATGCGCTGGACTTGAGGATCATCTTCGCCACGATGACCGACAGCCTGCCTGTTTTGCGCGCGGCCTGCGTCGCAGCGCTCAAGGATCTGCCATGACCGAACGCTCCCCCCTCGACGCTTTCAAGGACGTGCTGTCGGGCGCGGCGCGGTCTATGGCGCGTGATGCCGAGGTGGAGGTGGGCTTTACCGCCGATGCGCCACATCTGGCGGGCAAGGCGATCAAGGTGCCGACGCCCGCACGGACCCTGCCCGCCGATCAGGTGGCGCTGGCGCGGGGCTTTGCCGATGCCAATGCGCTGAAATTGCGGCATCATAGCGCGAAAATCCATGCGGCGTCCGCGCCGGGCGAGGCGGTAGCGCGGGCGGTGTTCGACGCGGTCGAGCAGGCGCGGGTCGAGGCGATTGGCTCTAGGCAGATGGAGGGGGTACGGGCCAACCTCAACCATGCACTCGACCTGAGGCTGAAGTCCGATGCGATCCGCCGGGCGCGATCGGCGGACGAGGTGCCGCTGTCCACCGCGCTGGCGCTCAAGGTCCGCGAGCGGCTGACCGGACAGGCGATCCCGAAGGACGTCGCGGCGGGCGTCGCGATGGTGGAGCAGTGGATCGAGGACAAGGCCGGGCATGATCTGGATGCGCTGGCGCTGGCGATCGACGACCAGCGCGCCTTCCAGAAGCTGACCACCGCGATGTTGGAACATCTCCAGTTGATCGACGCCGATGTGCCGCCCGACACCGACGAACCCGAAGCCCAGGATGAGGGCGACGAGGATGAGGAGCAGTCGGAGGACGGCGATTCGGGACAGGACGAGTCCGGCGACAGCGACGTAAACGCCGAAACCCGCGCCGAGGATCAGGGCGGCGACACCGAAGACGGCGAGACCGAATATAGCGACGAGTTCGACGCCGACAGCGATGCGGGCGCGGACGATATGGGCGAGGAAGGCATGATGCCGGTCCGCCCCAACCGGCCGACATCCGACCTGCCGCCGGGCTTCGACTACAAGGCCTATACGCTCAAGCATGACGAGATCGTCACCGCCGACGAGCTGTGCGACGAGGAGGAGTTGGTGCGGTTGCGCGGCTTCCTCGACCAGCAGCTCGTCAGCTTGCAGGGGGCGGTGACGAAGCTTGCCAACCGGCTGCAACGGCGGTTGATGGCGCAACAGTCGCGGTCCTGGGATTTCGACCAGGATGAGGGGATGCTGGACGCGGCGCGACTGGCGCGGGTCATCATCGACCCGACCCGATCGCTGACCTACAAGATCGAGCGCGATACCGAATTTCGCGACACGGTGGTGACGCTGCTGATCGACAATTCAGGCTCCATGCGCGGGCGGCCGATCAGCATCGCGGCGATCAGCGCCGACATCATGGCGCGCACGCTGGAACGGTGCGGGGTCAAGACCGAGATTTTGGGCTTTACCACGCGGGCGTGGAAGGGCGGACAGGCGCGCGAGGAGTGGCTGGCCGCGGGGCGACCGCCGATGCCGGGGCGGCTCAACGACCTGCGCCATATCGTATATAAGAAGGCCGACGAACCGTGGCGGCGGGCGCGCAAGAATCTGGGCCTGATGATGCGCGAAGGGCTGCTGAAGGAAAATATCGACGGCGAGGCGCTGCTCTGGGCGCACAGCCGGTTGATCGCCCGCAATGAGGAGCGCCGCATCCTGATGGTGATTTCCGACGGCGCGCCGGTGGATGACAGCACCCTGTCGGTGAACAGCGGCACCTATCTGGAGCGCCATTTGCGGCAGGTGATCGACTGGATCGAGAACCGTTCGCCGGTGCAACTGGTCGCGATCGGCATCGGCCATGACGTGACCCGCTATTATAAGCGGGCGGTGACGATCATGGACGCCGAGCAATTGGGCGGGACGATGGTAGAACAGCTCGCTGGGTTGTTCGATGAAGATTGAGCCATTTACTCAAGGCAAGCGCCATCGCGCTCCGAATCACCTGTGAAGGCAAAATCTGAAGCGTATTAGTGAGTATCGGAGAACTTCTCGGCGCTCGACCAATCAAACCGAAATGAGCCACATTCAAAGCGGAACCGGCGCTTGCGCGAAATGCGTCGCCGATCCACCATCACTGTGACAAGGGTTTGAATGATTAAGGCCAAGAAGCGCGCCAACACCCAGGGGAGATGTTCCACTGAGCGCCGCATCCTTCAGGCACAAAAAAACCGCCATTGAGGCGGCTTCAACGATTGGACACAATTCCCAACCGTAGACACATGCCTAAAACTTTACGTCGAATGATCAAGAACAATCTTTCCACAAGAGCATAAGCCGATGAACGGAGCAATTTGATGAGTGTCGCCTTTCGTCGCGAGGGCGATGATGAGCATATGGAACCCAAGTTCGAGCTGCCGATCCCGGCGGGGCCGAACTGGGTGACGGCGCGGGGGTTGCGGCTGACGCGGGAGAAGGTCGGGGCGCTGGAGGCGGTCGACCTGAGCGGCATGACCGAAGAGGATGTCAAGAAGCACAGCCGTGTGCTGCGCTACTGGCGCACGCGGCTGGCGACGGCGGAATTGCGGCCGGTCGCGGCGGGAGATGTCGTGGCGTTCGGCTGCCGGGTGACCTATCGGCTCAATGGGCGGGACAAGATGGTCGGACTCGTGGGCGATGATGAGGCTGACCCGGCGGACGGGCGGATCAGTTTTTCCGCCCCGCTGGCGCGCGCGATGATGGATGCGGCGGTGGGCGAGACGGTCGATTTTGCCGGGAAACAGGATGCGGTGGAGATAATGGCGATCGCGATAGTGAGCGAGGGTTGATCCCGCGCATCCGGCGAAGCCAGGAAAGAGATTCGCGCAGAGGCGCAGAGGACGCCGAGTTTTAGCTTTTCTATCTCAGCGTCCTCTGTGCCTCTGCGCGAAAAATTTCATGCCTGCGGCGGCTTATGCCCCCCGGCCAGCCTCGAACAGGAACCAGGCGCGCTGTTCGGCCTGGTCGGTCCAGTCGTCGACGATGCCTTCGGTGGCGTTGTCGCCTGCCTCGGTCGCGGCGGCCTTGACCGCGCGGAAGGATTCGACCAGCGCCAGATTGTCGTTGCGCAATTCCATCAGCATGTCGGCGGGGCTGACGAATTCGGCGTCATTATCCTTCAGGCTCTGGTGACGGGAAATATCGCCAATCGAGCGCAGGGTAACGTTGCCGGTCTTGCGCACGCGCTCGGCAATCAGGTCGGTGGTAGCCAGGATTTCGGCGGCCTGTTCATCGAACATCAGATGATAGTCGCGGAAATGCGGGCCGGACACATGCCAGTGGAAATTCTTGGTCTTGAGGTACAGCGCATAGCTGTCCGCCAGCACGCCGTTGAGCGCCTGCGCCACGGACTTGGTGGCGTTGCTTTTAAGGTCAGTGGGGGTCTTGAGATCGGCGGCGGTCATTGATGTCCTCCTGGGCAGTGCGATATTGGTTTCGGACATATAATGATCGACGGCGCATAAGGTGCCACCGAAAAACGCGATCAGCCTGATGAAAGAAAGCGATCAGAAAAGCGCCAGCGCCGACAAGGCCATGATAGCGCCCGCGATCAGCAGCAGCACGCCGCCGCCCAGCCGGATGGCGCGGGTGGGCAGGACGGCGAAGATCCGGTCACGCAGCAGCACGACCGGCACGGACGCCGCGATCACGCCGATCGCGCCGCCGACAGCCGCCAGCACCGGATTGCCGCTATGGGTGGTGATCCCCAGGATCAGAAATTGCGGGCCGTCGCCAAAACCCAGGATGAAGAGGCCCAGCATCGTGGTGAGGAAGGCGCCGGTCGGCCAGTTGGCCAGCGGATCGGGCGCTGTGACTGGCCAGAACATACCGATCCCCAGAAACAGGACGGAGAGCGAGAGGAACAGGAGGCGGGCGTCGGCCCCCAGCATCGGGCCGATCCATGCGCCAGCGGTGGCGGATATCGCAGCGTTGGCGATGGCGGCGACGATGATGCCAGCGATCACCGCGCCGTTGCGCTGATAACGGGCAGCGAGCGCGAGGACGAGCAACTGGCTCTTGTCACCGATTTCGCCGAGCAGGCAGCCGAGCAGGGCAAGCAGCAGGGCGTCCATCGGCGGCGCTGGTTCAGGCGCGCAGGGTGGGACGTGCGGCGGCGGGCGGGCGGTGCGCGATGATCGGCACGATGTCGGCCACGGGCATGTCGCTCGTGATCGCGTCGCGCATCAGGTCGAGATAGGAGAGGACTACCGGGCCAAGGCCATGGAGCGAGAGCGCCGATTCGAGCGTCCCGGCCAGTCCTTCGACTTCATCCAGGTGGAAGGCGCGAGCGATATGGCGAATCTGGTCGACTTCATCATGCAGCCGGGCGACCGACAGATGACCACGCTGGCCCGCCAGACCATCGACCCGTCGCATCAGGTCGGCCAATATCGCCAGCTTTGGATCATGTCGCATGGGAAAGCCCCTTCGCTGTCCTGTCGTCCCATTGGCATGATGCGCCTGTCTGGTTAAGACCGGGTAAACCGGCCAGATGCGGCGCGCCAAACTTGACAGCGACGCGAATCTGCCCCATGGGCCACCGCTGAAACGGGGCGGTCCTGACATTTGGCGGGCCGCTCTTACTTTTTTATATTCACGTCCGGGGATAAGGCCATGGCCAAGCCAGCAACTGTCAAGATTCGCCTCGTCAGCACCGCTGACACCGGCTTCTTCTACGTCACCAAGAAGAACCCGCGCACCAAGACCGAGAAGCTGAGCTTCAGCAAGTATGACCCGGTCGTGCGCAAGCATGTCGAGTTCAAGGAAGCCAAGATCAAGTGACGGCAAGGCGGCGTTAGCCGCCGGTCGTCATCCCGGCCTTGAGCCGGGATCCAGGGTCCAGGCGCTACGCCGGAATTACAAAAAGGCCCGTTCCAGTGCTGGAACGGGCCTTTTGCTGTTGGTTGGACTATTTATCCCGATACGCACCGTCATTCCGGCGAACGCCGGAATCCAGGGCGGCATAGTTGGACCATGCGACCCTGGACCCCGGCTTTCGCCGGGGTGACGGTGGAACAGGATCGGCGTTTAGTTACCGACCGGCTGGCTGTCCGTGCGACGCACCACGATGGTCGAGGAGCGTGGCTGTTGCCCGGCGACCGGCCAGTTGCCGGTGGGATGCTGAATGTTGATGAAGAAGGTCTTGAGGTCCGGCGTATAGGCGAGGCCGGTGATTTCGCAGCCCTTGGGGCCGACCAGGAAGCGCTTGGACTGCTTCGTCGTCTGGTCGATGTAGAACATGGCGTTCTGGCCGAAAATATCCTCGATCGACTTGCCGGTCACGCCGGACGTGCCGGGTACGCTATGGTCGGTCTGGACCCACAGGCGACCCTTGGGATCGATGCGGATGCCGTCGGGGCTGGAGAAAGTGTCGCCCTTGATATCGCCGACCAGATTGGCGCCACCCGACGCCAGCGCCGGATCGCCTGCCAGCAGGAAGATTTCCCAGCTGAACTTGGTGGCGAGCGGCGAGTTGCCCTCTTCCTTGAACTTGACGATATGGCCGTGGCGGTTGGTGACGCGCGGGTTGGGCGTGTCGGTGACGCGGCGACCGCTATTGTTGGTCAGGGTTACGAACACGGCGCTGTTGTCGGGCGCAACCGTGATCCATTCGGGACGGTCCATGATGGTGCCGCCCGCGACACGCGCCGCCGACTGGCAGTTGATCAGCACGTCGGCCTGATTGGCGAAATTGACCGTGGTGGGGACAGGCGGCGTGGTGAACTGGCTGACGTCGCCCGGATCGGACGCACCGACGATCAGGCCATTCCGGCCCTGCACCAGCGCGCGCCATTCGCCCGTGCCGTCGCCGTTGAAGCGCGCGACATAGAGCGTGCCATAGTCGAGCAGGTCGATATTGGCCGCCCGGTTGGCGGTGGAAAAAGTACGGTCGGGAATGAATTTATAGATGCAGCCCGGCGTCGAATCGTCGCCCATATAGATAGCGACGCGATTGTCGCTATTGGCCATATAGGCCGTGTTTTCATGGCTGAAACGGCCGAGCGCCGTGCGCTTGGTCGGGGCGGCCAGTTCCTGATAGGGGTCGATTTCGACCACCCAGCCATAATCTTTGGCAGGCTGGGTCGGGTCGAGATAATTGTCGGTGGTTTCCTCACAGGTGAGGTAGGTGCCCCAGGGGGTACGACCCGACGCACAATTGTTGAGCATGCCCTTGATCGGGCTGGACAGCAGACCCGCAGCAGGGCCACCGGCGCGATAGAGGCTGTTGCCGGTATAACGCTTGTTGAAGCGCGACCCGGCCTTGACCGCCCATTTGCCGTCGCTGCCCTTGGCAATTTCGACCACGCCGATGCCGACGGCCGAAAGCGCAATCTTCTTCTGGTCGGCGGTGGCGGTGGCCGGGTCGTAGGTGCCGGACATCAGGATGTTGAAGTCGGGATATTCAAAATTGAGCGCCAGCAGGCCGCCGCTATTGGCGTCCACGCCCGACAGGTCGAAATATTCCATGCCGTCATGATTGCCGCCGGCCCATTTTTCGGCGTCGGCAGGGGTCGGGAAGCTGCCCGAATAGGGGGTGCCGGTTTCCACCGAATCGCCCGCCTTGAGCAGCACATCTACGGTATAGCCGGTCGGCACGGTGACGGTGTCGTTCATGTTGGCGGCGACGGCGGCGAAGCTGACGGTGTAGCTGTCGGTCGGCGTCGGGGTCGGCGTAGGAGTGGGCGTTGGGCTGGCCCCGCCATCATCGTCATCGCCACAGGCAGACAGCGCGCCAAGCATCGGCAGGATCGACAGGCCCAGCAGGCCATTCTTCAGGATCGTGCGGCGCGCAGGATTGGCTGCAACGATCGCTTCCAGGCTATTATCGCCCATGGAAATGGTCGGCTGCGCATCACGATAGGGCGCGCGCGCTTCGTCGGTCAGATGGGACATGGTTGATTACCCTTATAGCGTTTCCGGGCCGTCGGCAGAGCGCCGCGCCCCTGTGGCCGTGGCGCAGTGCCAGCATGGGATGACAAGCGGACGGCGGGACCGGGTCAGGGTGATGAAAGGCGTATGACAGGGCTGTTACAGCAGGCTGTTCACCTGTTCGACAAAGCGCAGCACGGAAATGGGTTTGGACACATAGGCCTGCGCGCCCGCGGCGCGAATACGGTCCTCGTCGCCCTTCCCGGCATAGGCGGTGACCGCCATGATCGGCACGGCAGACAGGCGATCATCGGCTTTCAGGGAAATGATGAGGTCCAGCCCGCTGACATGGGGCAGGTGGATGTCGGTGATCACAAGGTCGGGCAGAAAGTCGCGCGCCTGCACCAGCACGTCGCGCCCGTCGCGCATCGGCAACACCTCATGGCCATGGGCCCGCAACAAATCGCAAAAAAGTTTCAGATTAAGTTCGTTGTCCTCGACAACAAGCACGCGCTTTGCCACCAGTCACCCATAATTTCCAAGCAGCCCATGAAGCGCGCCACTTCCTGGCCGCCCCCCCGCCGAGAGCCGATCATGCGACCCGACACCCATAATGGCAAGCAAGATAGCGGCGCGGACCCAGCGACGCTGGCGCTGATGGCGCTGGGCTGGATATTGGCCGACGGGCAGCGGGCCGACCGGCTGCTGGCGCTGACGGGCCTCGACAGCGACGCGCTGCGCGCGGGGATCGACAATCCGGCGATATTGAGCGCGGTGCTGGCCTTTCTGGCCGATCATGAGCCGGACCTGATCGCCTGCGCCGAGGCGATCGACACGCGCCCCGACATATTGATCGCCGCGCAGGAGAGTTTGAGCCGATGAGCCGCCCGTTGATCATCACCGATTGCGACGAGGTGCTGTTGCACATGGTCGTGCCGTTCCGCGCCTGGCTGGACGAGACGCATGATGTGCATTTCAACATGCATGATCGCGGCTTTGCCGAAGCGCTGCGGCACAAGGATAGCGGCCTGGTCGTCGAGCGCGACCGGGTATGGGCATTGCTGGTGGAATTTTTCGATACCGAAATGCACCGGCAGACGCCGATTGCGGGGGCGGTCGCAGCGCTGGGGCGGCTGGCGCAGATCGCCGACATCGTCGTGCTGACCAATATTGGCGAACGCCACCACCAGTTGCGGGTCGAGCAGCTGGCGGCGTTTGGCCTCAACTTTCCGGTCCACTGGAATCACGGGCCGAAGGGCGAGCCGCTGGCCGCGATCGTCGCCGCGCATGATCCGGGCGCGGCGCTGTTCATCGACGATCTGGCCGAACATCATGCGTCGGTCGCGCGCCAAGCGCCCGGCGTATGGCGGCTGCATATGGTCGGCGAGCCGGAAATTGCCGCAACGGTGCCCGCCGCTCGCCATGCCCATGCGCGTATCGACGACTGGGCGGCGGCCGAACGCTGGATCATGGAAAAGCTGGCCGCCGGGCCGGCACCGACCGAGACACTTCCAACAGATGGAGCCTTATCATGAGCATCGACGCCCGCCTTGCCGAACTCGGCATCACCCTGCCCCAGGCCGCCGCCCCGGTCGCCGCCTATGTGTCGAGCGTGCAGGCCGGTGACCTGCTGCATATTTCCGGGCAGATTTCGCTGGCCCCCGACGGGCTGATGACCGGGCGTCTGGGCGAGGACAGGGAACTGGATTATGGCGTGGCCGCCGCGCGCATCTGCGGCCTCAACCTGATCGCGCAGATGAAGGCGGCGCTCGGCAGCCTCGACCGGGTCGAGCGCGTCGTAAAGCTGGGCGCCTTCATCGCCAGCGCGCCCTCCTTCACCGACCAGCCCAAGGTCGCCAACGGCGCGTCCGAACTGATGGTCGAAATATTTGGCGAGGCAGGCAAGCACGCCCGCAGCGCGGTGGGTGTCCCCGTGCTGCCGCTGGGCGCGGTGGTGGAAATCGACGCCATCGTACTTGTCCGGTCCGCTGGCTGAGCGGCGGGATTTTGCGGTCGCGCTGGCCCCTTGCGTAACGGCGGGCGCGACCCAATTTTCCGGGCTGTGACCCATGCCGCCCGCCCCCAACGCCTGAAGGCGCGCCGATGAGCGATGTGGTGGCGCGCATCGCCGCGGGGGTGGCTGACCTGCCGCGCGACCAGTGGGATGCCTGCGCGGGGGCCGACAATCCCTTTGTCAGCTGGGATTTCCTGAGCGCGCTCGAACGGTCGGGCAGCGTGGGCGAAGGGACGGGCTGGCAGCCGCTGCCGCTGCTGATCGACGGAGCGGATGGACGCATCGCCGCCGCCGCGCCGCTCTATGCCAAGAGCCACAGCCAGGGCGAATATGTGTTCGACCATGGCTGGGCCGATGCCTGGCACAGGACGGGAAGGCGCTATTATCCCAAGATCCAGATCGCCGCGCCCTTCTCTCCCGTGCCCGGTCCCCGGCTGCTGCTGCGCGACAAGGGGCTGGCCCCGGCACTGATCGCGGGGATCGAGACGGTGGTGGAACGCAACAGCCTGTCGTCGGCCCATGCGACCTTTGTGGCGCCGGATCAGATTGCGCATTTCGAGGCGGCGGGTTGGCTGATCCGCGAGGACAGCCAGTTTCACTGGTCCAATCGCGGCTATGGCTGTTTCGACGATTTTCTGGCCGACCTGTCGAGCGCCAAGCGCAAGAATATCCGCAAGGAACGGGCGCGGGCGGTGGAAGGGCTGGAGATCGTCCACCTGACCGGCCAGGACCTGACCGAGGCGCATTGGGACATATTCTGGGATTTCTATCAGGATACCGGCGCGCGCAAATGGGGGACGCCCTATCTGACGCGGTCCTTCTTCTCACTGCTGGGCGAGACGATGGCCGACCGGGTGCTGCTGATGCTGGCGCTGCGCCAGGGCCAAGCGATTGCAGGCGCGCTCAACCTGATCGGCGGCGATACACTTTATGGCCGCTATTGGGGCTGTAATGAGGAGGTGCCGAACCTCCATTTCGAATTATGCTATTATCAGGCGATCGACGTCGCGATCGCGCGCGGCCTTGCTCGCGTGGAGGCAGGGGCGCAGGGCGGACACAAGCTGGCGCGAGGCTATGCCCCCGAACCGACCTTTTCCGCGCATTATATTCCCGATCCGGGTTTTCGGCGCGCGGTGGCCGATTTCCTGGCCGCAGAGCGGGCAGGCGTGCAGCAGGACCGGCAATGGCTGGCCGAACGGACGCCGTTCAGGAAGGCCGATTAGGCGGCGCGCACCTGGGTGAGGGCGATCCATGCGCGGGCCTGACGCTGGGCCTCGGCGATTTCGCGGGCAGTCATTTCCTCGGCAATTTCGGCGCGCATCGCCTGGCCCTCTTCACTACCGCCAAGGGCCGCCAGATTGAACCATTTATGCGCCTCGATCAGGTCGATCGGCATGTCGCCGGTGCCGCAGCTGAAGGCGACGCCCAGATCGAAACAGGCCTCTGCCGATCCGCCGGCTGCCCGCGCCATACGGCTATCGGCTAGAAATTGCGCACTCTTGATACTGTTGCCCATGACCCTGTTCCCTTTTCCAACGCTAACCCAATGGACGACAACCCTTGTTCTTTTTCCACGAAGAGCAGGTTGGACCGGCAGCTGCTAAAAAATGGTTAACGGCATCGGCCGCATAACAGGCCGAATGCGCGCTATTTCGGGGGCAGGCAAGGTTAACGCGCGTCGGAGCGTGCGATGAACAGTGGCAGATAAGGACTGGCATCGGCGCGTCATAATCCCCATAGCCGCACGCATGGCCCAAACTCCCCCTTCCGCGCCTGTAGGCAAGGACATCCAGTTCCGCGAATTCGTGCTGCTATGCGCCTGCCTGATGGCGATGAACGCATTGTCGATCGACCCGATGCTGCCCGCTTTGCCCGCCATCGGCCGCGATCTGGCGGTCGCACAGCCCAATGACCGGCAGCTGATCATCAGCGTCTATTTTCTGGGGCTGGGCGTCGGATCACTGCTGTTTGGCGTCCTGTCCGATCGCTATGGTCGCAAGCGCGTGCTGGGCTGGGCGATGGTGCTGTTCATCCTGTCGTCCATGGCCTGCGCAGCGGCGCAAAGCTTTCCCATGATGCTGATCGGCCGCGTCTGCGCCGGCTTTTTTTCCGGTGCCAGCCGCGTCATTACCGTCGGTATCATCCGCGACCGCTTCCGCGGCGATGCGATGGCGCGGGTCATGTCGCTAATCTTTGCGGTATTCATGCTGATCCCGGTGGTGGCCCCCAGTTTCGGGCAGGCGATCCTGTGGATCGCGCCGTGGCGCTGGATCTTCTGGGCGCTGGCGATATCGGCAACGCTGGTCCTGCTATGGATGGTCGTGCGGCTGCCCGAAACCTTGCGGCCGGAAAACCGGATGCGAATCACGGTCGGCGGGCTGCTTCACACCGTCGGCATGATCATGCGAACGCGCAGCTCGATCGGCTATATGCTGGCGAGCGGGGTGGTCATGGGCGGGCTGGTCGGCTTCATCCTGTCGGTGCAGCAGATTTTCTTCGACATTTTCGATGCCGAGCATCTTTTCCCGATCGCCTTCGCCGTGATCGCCGGGTGCATGGGGATTGGCAGCCTGGTCAACAGCCGGCTGGTGTCGCGCTTTGGCGCGCGACGGCTGAGCCAGGGGGCGCTGGTCGCTTTCATCCTGATCGCCATCGTCCATATGGCCGTGATCCTGTCCGGCCGGGAAACGATCGTCACCTTCATGCTCCTGCAATCGATGACGATGATCACCGTCGCCTTCACCGCCTCCAATTTCAGCGCGATCTCGATGGAGCCTTTCTCCAAAGGCGCGGGCGTCGCGTCATCCTTTCAGGCGTTCCTGACCACCGCCCTGTCCGCCACATTGGGCAGCATCATTGGCCGCGCCTTCAACGGCTCCACCCTGCCGCTGACCATGGGACTGCTGGTGTGCGGATCGCTCAGTTTCCTGATCTTGATCTGGGCGGAACGGGGCAAGCTGTTCACACGGCCCAATAATCGCGACCTGCGCGACATCGAGTTTGAGGTCATGCATTAGGGTCATAAAAAACGGGGCGGTGTTACCCGCCCCGTTTTATTTTCGATCAGGCGTTGTGCTTGATCAGGCGTCCTGCCCGCCCGGCGTATGCGCGCCCGGCAGCGGCGGGACTGGCTGGGGCGGGATGCCCGCATCCAGTTCCGGCACATCGCTCACACCGCGCCCGACATGGCTGCGGCTGCGGCTATAGGCGAAATAGACGATCAGGCCGACCGCAGCCCAGCCCACGAACATCAGCTTGGTTTCGACGCCCAGGCTCCAGAACAGATACATGCAGCCCAGGATCGCGATCGGCGCGGTCAGCATGATTGCCGGGGTGCGGAAGGGGCGCTTGCGCGTCGGATCGGTGCGACGCAGCACCAGCACCGCGATCGAGACCGCAGCGAAGGCGAACAGCGTGCCGGAGTTGGAAATGTCCGCCAATATGCCGACCGGGAAGAAGGCCGCGAACAACGCCACGAAGATGCCGGTCAGGATGGTGATGACATAGGGCGTCTTGAAGGTCGGATGCACCTTCGAGAATACCGCTGGCAACAGGCCGTCGCGGCTCATGACGAAGAAGATGCGGGTCTGGCCGAACATCATCATCAGGATGACCGAAGGCAGAGCGAGACCGGCAGCCAGGCCGAGCAGATTGCCGATCTGGGGCCAGCCGATTTCACGCAGGGTCCAGGCCAGCGCTTCCTTCGAGCAGGTGACAGCTTCGGTGCCAGCAGCAGCCAGCGCGGCGCATTGTTGCGACAGCGCGGTCGAACCGGGGGCCAGAGCAATGCCGCCTTCCGCAATCGGGATGCCGCCTGCCGTGACCGGCTGCGCGCCCACGGTGCCGATGACGCCGGCAGCCACGAGCATGTAGAAGATGGTGCAGATGCCAAGCGAACCGATCAGGCCGATCGGCATGTTGCGCTGTGGGTTCTTGGTTTCTTCAGCCGCGGTCGAAACCGCGTCAAAGCCAACATAGGCGAAGAAGATGGAGGCGGCGGCTGCGGAAATGCCCGAAAAACCGAGCGGGGCGAAGGGGGTGAATTTCTCCATATTCATGACCGGCAAAGCCAGCACGATGAACAGGGTGAGCGCCGCGACCTTGATCAGCACCAGTACGGCATTGACCGACGCGCTTTCCTTGGTGCCGATCACCAGCAGCCAGGTGACCAGACCGGCGATCAGCATCGCGGGCAGGTTGACCATGCCGCCATCAAACGGCCCCCGCGTCAGCAGATCGGGAATGTCGAGATGGAATGTATGTTCAATCAGGCCGACGACATAGCCGGACCAGCCGACCGATACCGCGCCCGCCGCGACGGCATATTCCAATATCAAGGCCCATCCGACCATCCAGGCGATCAGTTCGCCCATCACCGCATAGCTATAGGTGTAAGCGGAGCCGGACACCGGCACCATCGCCGCCATTTCGGCATAGCAGAGCGCCGCCACGGCGCAGACGAACCCCGCGATGACGAAGGCGAGCATCATGCCCGGCCCCGCCTTTTGCGCAGCTTCGGCGGTCAGCACGAAAATGCCGGTGCCGATGACGGCCCCAATGCCAAGCATGGTGAGCTGGAATGCGCCCAGCGAGCGATGCAGCGATTTCTTCTCTGCCGTCGCCAATATGGCGTCGAGAGATTTTACGCGCCCGAATATCATGAATGGAACCCTTTATCTTGCGATGTCTTGCCCCAGCGGTCGGATCACCCGCCCCCTTTTGCTATGGGAGCGGAGACTATCGCCTAATCGCGCGCGCGCAAGTATGTTGCGTCACCGCGACATGACCATCCAATGGTAAAGGCATAAGGAGCCATGATGATCGACCTGCTGACAGCACCCGGCCTGCATGATGTACCCCATGGTTTTGCCGGGCGGCGCGGCGGGGTGTCGGTGGGCATATATGCCGGTCTGAATGTCGGCCTGGGGTCGCAGGATGATCGCGCTGCGGTGTTGCGCAACCGGGAATTGGCGCGCGACGCAGTGATGCCCGGCGCACAGCTGGTGACGGTGCATCAGGTCCACTCGCCCGATGTCGTGACGGTCGGCAGCGCAATAGCGGATGCCGAGCGCCCTGCCGCCGACGCGATGGTGACGGATCGGCCGGGGCTGTTGCTGGGGATATTGACCGCCGACTGCGTGCCGGTGCTGTTTGCCGACACGGTGGCGGGCGTGGTCGGTGCGGCGCATGCGGGGTGGAAGGGTGCGATTGGCGGAGTGACCGATCGGACGATTGTGGCAATGGAGGCGCTGGGTGCGCAGCGCGACCGCATGGCTTGTGCGATCGGCCCCTGTATCGGGCGGGCTTCCTATGAAGTGACGCTGGATTTTGCCGAGCGGTTCGAGCGGGACGATGCGGATAATGCGCGCTTCTTCACCGCGGGCCGTCTGGGCCATGTGCAGTTCGACATTGCCGCCTATGTCGCGTCGCGACTGGCAGCGGCGGGGGTTGGACGGATCGATTTACTGGACGAGGATACCTATAGCCAGCCGGATCGCTTTTTCAGCTATCGCCGGTCCTGCCATCGCGGCGAGGCGGATTATGGGCGGCAGGTTTCGATGATTGGCCTGGGCGTGTGATGGTGGTGGGGCGGGTTGTTCGCCCCTTCGCGCGACGCTGCCACCTGGCGCATCGTAGAAGTGCAATTGCCCGATAGCGCCCGTGATAAGCAGTTTTGCAACAAATTGCGTCGCGGTCTTGCAATATTATTTCAACGTTACCGAACATGGCCGGCGTTAAAATCTCGACGCGATCCTGTTCGCACTTGCAGTATTATGCAAGCATGCGACCGGTATAGGCGTAGACCAACATCCCGGCAGATCGCGCAATAGCGCAAACCTCACCGACTTGTCCGTGAGCAGAAGCCCAAATATTTGATATTTGGCAGTTTTACTGCAAACCAGTAAATATTATCGTGCCAATTCCGATCCAAAGCGCGGCCGAAACACTCGCAGTGATCAAAAAACGGGACGCATATCTGCGCGGCATAGAATTCAACATACGACCTCTCCAAATTATGGTTTTCTTTTATCCTTAGCATAGGTTTTTTTCCCGTACAGCTATGCAACGGTTTTTTTGCATAAAGTTTCCATGCAGAGAGGCGGTATATCGCCGCGCTGCGCCGCGCATCTGCTATGCCGATGCAGCGATGCGCACAGCTATTCTGCTGAAAAAAGGTGATTATCTAACGCACAGCCATGCTGGACCTGCATCATACCAGAACGGATCGAAAAAATGCGATCAGGGCAGGAAAGAGCATCAGAAATGCGGCGATATGGCCTGTCAGGCAGAGTTAACGGCCCGGCCGACGCAGGGCAGACGACAGATGCCCAGATGACGGCGCGCTTCGCACTCGCCGTCAGCCGGGAAAGGGCAGCGCCTGAGGACGCGGCCCGGCGGAAATGGCGGGTCGCCCCCCGCCCCGGTTGTTCAGGAAGCGGATCGCCCCCGTCCCCTGCATGGAGCGCAGCTTGCCCCCATTCCGGCTGAACTGATTGTCGGAAATCGCGACATCCGACGAATAAAGGGCCGTCGCCGCACGGGGATGATTGCGGCCAAGCTCTATCACCGCGCCATAGCCCTGCGAAACATCCAGATAATTGCCGCTAATTTCGATGCGCTGGGCCGCCATGATGTTGACCGCGCGCTTGCCCACGCGCTCGACCACATTGCCAGTCACGCGGACATTGCGCGCCTCGAACCCTTCATAGCCGGGGCGCGACGCCATGCGCGGGCTGGTCCAGCCACCCACCAGCACGCCATCGGACATGATATCGCTGATCATATTCCCGTCGATCAGGATCTGATCGCTGCCACCCTTGACCGATATCGCCCCGGTCCGCGATTCCACCTTCGACACGCTGTTGCGGGAAATCCGGCCATTGGTGATGCCCAGCAGGTCGATGCCTTCGTCATAGCAATTGGTGATGACGTTGTCGGCGACGATGACATTGCTGCCGCCATTGATCTTCACGCCGTCTTCCATCGGGTTGTCGATGACATTGCCATAGACCGCGATATTGTTGACGGTGTCGTGGTAATCATAGCCATTCTGACTGAACTGAATGCCATTATGGCCCCCGGTCACATGGAAGCCCTGCACCAGGACATTTTCGGTCCCCCCGCCCCCGATCGCCGCCCATTTGCCTTCGCGCGGTGCCACGATGCGGGCCGCCTGCGGGCCATCAGCCGACACCAGCCAGATCGGCGCATCGGGCGTGCCGTTCACCTTCTTGGGGAAAAGGACATTTTCATGATAGGTGCCCGCCTTCACCATGATGGCCGTGCCGGGCCGGGCGATCATCACCGCATCGCCGATCCGGGCAAAGGGATGGTCGCGGCTGCCGTCACCCGCCTCTGCCGGCGCGTCAGCCGATACCCAGACAAAGCGCAGCGGCTTTGCCTTTCCGAACACCGCCGCATCCAGCCCGGCAGGCGGCAATGCCGGCAGGACGTCCGTATCCATGCGCAAATCCGCGATATCCTGCTGCGTGGCAAGCGCGCGCTCGCCCACGACGTTGGGATCGTTGGCCGATGCGACGTAAAGGCCGGTGACAGCGGTCAGGACGATCCCTGCAATCGCAAAATGGTTCATCGCTTCCCTCTTCGATTGCCAAACAGCGCGCAGTGCCTGCCAGGGCCAGCCGCATGTTGCACAGAAAGTGCGATGATGCACGCGCCCTGCATTTTGATGGTTAACCGGAGATTTACAGGCATCGACTCTGGTGTATAGAGACCGGTGACCATGATACGTCAGGCCGCTTGGGGGTTTCAATTGAAACATTACTTCTGGATCGTGGCGACAGCCGCGGTCACGTCCATCCCCGTAACGGGTCATGCGCAACAAATTCCCGACGATGTCGGTGTCGCGGCGCGTGTCCCTGACGAATTCAAGCCTATTGGCGGCCGGATCGGCAGCGTATTTGTTTATCCTGCCCTGACATACGACCTGACCGGCACCGACAATGTCGTGGCATCGGACGCAGACCGCAGGGGCGACGCATATGTGACCGTGGCGCCCCGCGTCACGATTGCCCGCAACAGCCAGCAATCGAACCATGTGGTCCAGCTGTTCAACGCCAATCGCTTTCATTTCGATTCAAAGGATGAGAATTTTTCGGAATTCGGCGTCCTGACGCGAAACCGCTGGGGCGCGGTCGACAGTAACAACATCCTGTTCGAAGCATCCGCCCAGCGCGAAGTGGATCAGCGCACGGGGCGCAACAATGTCACGCTGTCGCGATCGCCCGTCCATCATGGGCGTTTCGACGGCGAACTGGCCTATGCATTTTCCGCTGGCCGGTTCAGCTATCGCTTTGGCGTCCACGGAAGGCGGGTCGATTTCGCCGATGCCAGGAGCCGCACCGGCACCGTCATCGACCAGGATTTTCGCGACTATACGCAACTGGGCGGCAATGCCCAGCTCGGCTATCGCCTGCGCGAGGGGATCAACCTCGTCGGGCAGGTCGATTATGACCGCTTCTATTATGACGTAGGGCCGGGCGACACCGGCTTTCCATCGGGCCTGGCACCCGACCGCAATTCCTATCGCGTCAAGGGTGAAGTCGGCCTGGGCTTTAACATAAGCCAGCGTTTATATGGTGTTGCGACGATCGGCTATCTCACGCGCAATTATCGCAAGCAGATTCCGCAGCTCCGTGATGTCAGCAGCCTGTCCTATAATATCAACCTGCTATGGAATCCGACCGAATATCTGACGGTCCGGGTCAATGGCCTGCGCGATATACAGGAAACCGCCTCTCCGCTCGTGGCCGGTGATCAGTTCACGCGCGGCACGGTGACTGTCGACTATATGCCCACGCCCGCCTTGCTGTTTACGGCCAGCGCGAATGCGGTCCATTATAATCCCGTCGGCGTGACCACCGGCAATGCGACGGAATATGGCGGCAACCTGCTCGCGCGCTATCGCCTGAACCGCCGATGGTCCGTCACGTCGCGGCTTTCCTATAATGGCCGCGACACCAACTCGCCGGTCGACAGCTTCGATGGCGTCTGGTTCAGCATGGGCGTCGTCATCACGCTGTAAACGACGCCACCACATGGTGGCCTGCGTGTATCTGCCCTGCTTAAAGCGGCATGGGGCTTCTCGCCCCGCTGCGTCTATCCGGCTGCCGGTCGCGCGCTCCAGCAGGTCATCCCGCCCGTTCCGAAACTGCTCTAGAGCGTGATGGGATTGTACTGAATCGAAGGGGGATTCCCAAAGTTCTGGAAA